>NZ_JAPQLG010000001.1:0-2004 GCF_028982005.1 Wolbachia endosymbiont of Drosophila bocki
AGCTTGCAAATGATTGTCCTTTCCTTCATTTCTCTCCTATTACGAAGATTTTAAACAGGTTCTAAGAGTAGCAATGGTACTTGCTATCGATATAGTACCAGAATACTTTCTTATAGAGCTCAAAATTCTACTGGGCTGGTCAGAAAGTTTTCTAAATCCTAAAAAATCAAAATAGTCTTTGAAAGGATCTTGAGTGTCTGTAACCATAACATTTTTCTAATTTAAACTTATTTAGGTATACATTAACCAAACCTTAAAATCAAGTTTCTTAATTTTTCAACATGTGCCAAGGCCTATTGGAGCGCATTATATTAATCTTTACGTAACGATTTCTTAACCAAACAGAATGTGTGCCATACGTTTCTAGATCAGCATGTTTAATAATTTTAGTGTTGCAAGCTGAATAGTCAAACTCACTTAATTGAATTGTTAAATCAACTTTATCACAATTTTCTGAAATATCTTCTTTTTTATAAGCTAGCAGCACTAATTTATTATTTCCTTTATTATATATGCAGCCATAATCGTTACACTTTAGCCTTTTATCTGGGTTGCTATATTTTGTATGATTCAAAATTTGGTTCTGTCCGTTTTGCTTCGCCCATGTTTTGACAACAAAGTTCCTATTTTTTCTGGTGAGAGAATATAGTAAGTTATCACTCTCCTTTGCAGCAACATTATCAGCATTTATCAAGATATCAGGAGTTCTATACATAGCACTAGAGAAAATACCCAGCACAATAAAGAAAATTCCGAAGAAACGCCAATTTCTTTCCCACAAGCACAGCCACAATAACCCAAATGTTATTATAATAATTGATGAGGCAGGAAAAGTACGAATGGGAATAACCAAATACTGAAGACTAGCGATTGGATTTGTTATATACAAAATACTGTCAATTGGGCGCTCTATAAATGGCGCTATAATCCATTCAATACCGAAAGGAATCAACAAAACATAGATTATTCCAAGTGGAATAATAATTAATGTAACTATTGGTATAGCAACTAAATTTGTGATAATGCCACTAATTGAAAAATAATTAAAATTATATATCGTATACGGAACAGTTGCTAAACTTGCTATTACTGAGCTGATCATTATCGACACAAAATATTTCATTATTTTTATTTTGAATAATTTGTTGGCATTAATCTGATAACTGGCAACCAGTGCCAAAACAGCAGAAAATGACATCTGAAAGCCAGGCTTTAAAATTGCTTCTGGTTCTACTGAGAGTATCACTGAAGCAGCAAACGCAATTGCTGTTAACCCTCGATATTTTCTCTCTATCATTATTGCAACGAGTACTAAAATCACCATGATGTAGGCACGCTGAGCAGAAATTTGCATACCGGTAATCAACAAATAAAACGTGGTTGGCAAGATAGTAAGGAATGCAGATATTTTCTTGGTGTTATACTTAAGAGTCAAAGTTTCAGATATTGCGAATAAATTACGAAACACTACAAAAAACAGACCAGCAACGAATGATAAATGCAAACCAGATATGGCAAACAAATGTGCTATACCTGAATCTCGTATCGCGTCCATAGTTTTTTGATCTATGCCATCTTTTTTACCGATCAGTAATGCAGAGATTATATCCGCATGTGGTTTCTTGATATTTTGCTGCAGGTTTTCATAAATATATTGACGGAAAGATTCTATATACTCTAGAAATTGCCTTGCTTCAGCCTTTTTGTGCAGGGCTATTTTGCTTGTTGCAAAGCCTGTTGCACTTATTTTCTGGTAATATGCTATTCTTGCAAAATCGTATGCATACTCCGAGGGCGCAATCTTTAGAGGGAAGAGTTTTGCTGATAATTTTACTTGATCGCCTATTTTAATGCCTTTTTCCACTTTGGTTCTAACTGATATTCTGATGTTATCTAGAGCTCTATCCGGTGTCATTCCAGCGCGTGACTCTGGAATGGCTTTGTTGCATAGGAACTGAAAAAATCTGGTGGCTACTGACAAAATTCATTATAAAATAGCCATTT
>NZ_JAPQLG010000002.1:0-868 GCF_028982005.1 Wolbachia endosymbiont of Drosophila bocki
AGATATACCTCTTTCTTAACTATGCTTATTTTACCTCATATTTTCGAGATCCTTAACAGGTTCTAAGTTACCCCTAACTATATTTGCTATCATAGGGCTTATAGTAGGTATTTTATTAACTTATTAATCATTTTTATGTGTTATTATACCATTAGCAGTCTATATCAAGGTATTAATGATGAACAGCTCTACACCAAAAGAAAAGGAAAATCGAATAGTTACACTAAGAGCTCAAGCAGAAAAGTTTGGTTTTAGCAGGTTGAGGGCTGGTAAAGATAATGCTGAAGCGAATTCTGGTGCAACTATGTACGTAGATCTTCCAAGAATGAAACTTGTTATTCAGAACAAAGTTATAACAAAAGAGCTTGTTGATGAATTATATAATAAACATACCAACCTCATTTCAAGTGACAAAAATAAGTACCGCCAATTTGTAAAACAAGTTTTTACAGAGCTATTTGAATATGCTGAAGCAGAAGTTCCAAATGATTCTATTCTAGAAGAACTAATCACTAATTGTAACCAGGCTGCTTATGTGGGTGCATTGTATGGTAAAGGAGGACCTATCCTTCATTTAGCTGAAACATATGGGTTATTGTTTCAGTCTAATCATGTAACACATATTAATTGTAGTGATCCAAGTCATGCGGCAATCAGAATTGAAGAAAAAATTGCAGTTCGCACTTTTGCAGAACTGGAAGAAGAATTATGTAAATTGGATAGCTCGCTAGAATTCACACTTAAGTCTCAAGGTGATAAAAATGTAACATATGAAGATGGTAAATTGTCACTTACTGTTCCTAAGAACCTGTTAAGGATCTCGAAAATATGAGGTAAAATAAGCATAGTTAAGAAAGAGGTATATCTA
>NZ_JAPQLG010000003.1:0-4635 GCF_028982005.1 Wolbachia endosymbiont of Drosophila bocki
AGATATACCTCTTTCTTAACTATGCTTATTTTACCTCATATTTTCGAGATCCTTAACAGGTTCTAAGTTAAAAGATCAAGTACGCACTCAAAAGCAGAAAAGTTCTGAGCAAAAAACTCAACTAGCTGAAAAAAATAAAAAGATAGAAGAAGACAAATTAAAAGTGGCAATTGCTGATGGCACTGTTCAGCTTGCAAAAGGAACAGTTAATAGCGCTGTTTGGTTTGCAAAAGAAGCAGTTAATGGTGTCTTGTATTCTGGCAAATGTGCTTACGATAATTATGTGCCATCAACTGAGTCTACAAAAGGAACACTTAGTGGTATTGGGGGTGGCTTGAAAAATACTTATGATGCGTCAATTGCATCTGTAAGAGAAGCACTTAACAGCGTTGGAAGCAGCTTGTACAGTAGGATTTATGGTACTAAGGTTTCTAGTCCGGAAGAGCAGTTTAAGCGTGAAGATGGATCTAAACCTAGCATGCAAGAACTAACTCGTTTGGATTATTTAAATCTTGAGGTTCTTTCCAGTGAGCAAAAGCAACGAGCTAATAGTTTGGATTATTTAAGTATTGATAACGTTCCTAAGCAACCTGATCATTTAAATGTTGATGCTGCTAAAAGTTATTTAATGAGTCTTTCTGAGGATCAGGATGTATTTTATGATGCAGAATCTGGTGATGAAAAAGGTACTGAGATTTCTAGCCCAGAAAGTCAGCCAGCTAAAGAAGAAAATGGTCAAGGCTGGGATGCATGGGCTAAGGCTAAGGTAGCTAAAATAGTGACCACTGGAATAGGACTCTGTGGTACTGCTGTTTTATATTATGCTGCACCATATATTCCTACAGTACTTAATGGAGTTGTAGCATCATCTATGGGCAACAGTGCGTCTGTAAACAATGGTACGTTCCCTAGTCAATAAATGTAATCCCATCCAGGAGAAATAGTTTTTACACTATTTCTCCTCTTTAGCATCAACCCTCAAAAAAACCGGCGTAGGTTTAGGCAATGTTATGCCTGAACTTACGCACGCGTCGCACAAAGATTTTAAATCTCGTTGTTCTTTCGGAATTTGCAGTTGATTTAGTATCATCTCTGCTGACTTGGGAACGATTGGCTGCAATAAAATGCCTATTATCCTGATATATTCCAGTAACTTGTAAATTACTAAATTCATGCGCTCTCTGTCAGTTTTGCTCAATGTCCAGGGTGCACTTTTGTCTATATAAGCGTTGGCTTCAGAAGAGATGTTGATAATTAGAAGTATGATATGGTTAAATTCATACTTTGATAGGTGATTCATCACTTGATCGAGTATAGCTTTGCAACCTGGAAGACTTTCTTCACCTGTAAGTAGGCTTTGATCGATTGTTGGTACAATTCCAGAACATTGCTTGTGTAAAAATGAAATTGTTCTTTGTACTAAATTGCCTATGTTGTTTGCCAGTTCTGAATTTATCCGGCTGATCATATTTTTCTTACTAAAGTTGCCATCTTGGCCGAAGCTTGCTTCCCTGAGGAGAAAATAGCGTAGCTGATCAACACCAAACTCTTGAGCGAGGCCAATTGGATCTATGACATTACCAAGGGACTTGGATATTTTCTCTCCCTCGTTCAACCACCAACCATGAACTGCAATTTGTTTTGGCAGTGGCAGGTCTGCTGCAAGGAGAATCGCTGGCCAATATACAGCATGAAAGCGCAATATGTCTTTACCGATTACATGAACGTTGAAAGAGCTGTCAGCTAGGTTCGGCGTCATTCCAGTGCTTGACACTGGAATCTGTGTTTCTGGTTCTGCCCAAAACCTCTTATATTCCTCACCTTCAGTACTAGGGAAACCTATTGATGTAAGATAATTGGTTAATGCATCTATCCAGACATAGATTACGTGTTTGTCATTACCTGGTACTTTTATTCCCCAGTTAAAACTAGTGCGAGAGATTGAGAGGTCAATGAGCCCTGATCTTACAAACGATACTACTTCATTTTTTCTGCTCTCAGGGAAGATAAAACTTGGCTGATTTTTATAGAGTTCCAGTAATTTGTCTTGCCAGTTTGACAAGCGAAAAAAGTAGCTCTCTTCTTTTACCCACTGAACTTCTGCGCCTGTTGGTGCTTTGCCATCTATCAGCTCTGATTCCTGATAAAATGCTTCATCACGAACTGAATACCAACCCGAATAGGAATCCAAATATATTTGCCCTCTCTCTTCAAGTCTATTCCATAAAGCTATAACTGCTTTTTTGTGACGTTCCTCCGTAGTGCGAATAAAATCTTCATACTCAAAATTCATGAACTTAGCCAATTCTTTAAATGAAACGCTCACATCATCTGTAAATTCTTTTGGCTGCATTTCCTTTGCTTTAGCTGCTTTTTTTATTTTTTGTCCATGTTCATCTGTGCCGGTGGTAAATTTGACATTTTTCCCAGCTAGTTTCATGAACCTTGCCACCACGTCACACAAGAGAGAAGTGTATGCATGACCAATATGCGGCTTATCGTTTACGTAATATACTGGCGTGGTGATGTAAAAGTTCTCGAATTGTTCCATGGTTTCGCATTTTGATAAAAATCAACTGAGTTAATTATAGTATTAAAAAGGCAGTAATAAATAAATATTGATTGGGTTAAGCATAATTTTTGAAAAAAGCTATTTACTGAAATTTTATTAAAATAAGAAACAATCAGGCATGATTATTGAAAGAACAATGAGAAATTTTCTTGTAATTCTATTTATAGTTTTCTATGCATTTGATGCACACGCTGATGGAGCAACAGATGTAATGTGTAATGTAATAGGTTACGTTCATGGAATAGGTGGACCAATGATTACAGTGGTAATAATTGGTTCAAGCTTACTTGCAATATTTGGCAGAATGCCTTGGCCTGCACTTTTCGCACTGGGTATGTTTGTTGCTGTGTTTTTTGGTGCTCCTCAAATTGTGACAAAGGTAACAGAAAAAGAAGTTTGTTGTCTTTTTAAAGGTCAAACCTTGGAGAATGGAAAGTGTGTTGCTGCTCCTGGATATGAACGTGTAGGTACAGGTTATGCTTGTCGTTCCGGTTGGGCGCTAACTAATAAAGGCTACTGTATAAAAGCTGGCCAAGATCCTTCAAAGTATTGGAAGTGAAAATGGTGCTTTTATAGAGTTAAATCTAACAAACCGCAGAGTATATAATTAACATCCACGCCTTTAGTTAGATTCCACTCACGCTTTATTACGTTGTACTCCATGCCAGCCATGTTTTGCAGCGTTACATTATTTTCTCTTAAGTGATTTGCAATTTCTGACGGCTTGAGAAATTTATTCCAGTTATGTGTACCTTTTGGCAGCCAATTTAATATGTACTCTGCACCAATTATTGCAAGACAAAAGGATTTAATAGTTCCATTTATTGTGGATATAAAGATTAACCCCTCCGGTTTTAGCAGTTCTATCGCTTTTTTCATGAAAAGCTCTAAATTATCCACATGTTCAACTACTTCCATCAACAGAACCACGTCGTACTTCTTGTCATTGCTTAGCTCTTCAATGCTGGTGTGTATATATTCTATATTTAACCCTACTTTTTTTGCATGTGAATGCGCTACTTTTATGTTTTCTTCACATACATCTATTCCCACAACGTTAATGCCAACGCGTGCCATTGACTCTGACAAAATGCCACCACCGCATCCAACATCAAGCAATGATAATTCTTTCAAACTGCATTTTTTTAACTCTTTTATTTTCTCAATAATGTAAGATACTCTAACAGGATTCATCATGTGCAATGGTTTGAATTTGCCGTTCTCATCCCACCACTGGCCTGCCATTTTAGCGAATTTTGATATTTCATCTTCGTTATAAGTTTTTGTTTTTTTTTTCTTAGAGGTTATATTGCTGAGTTTATCAAGGCGTTTTTTATGTCTGCTTTCTTTTGAAAATTCTGTTTCGAGGAATTGTTTGACTATGTCTTTTGCTAATCCACTCGCAGTAAATCCTGCACCAAGACACAGTACGTTTGCGTTGCCATGCTCGCGAGCTAATTTTGCGATTTCAACACTATTACACAAAGCAGCGTAGATTCCTTCAAAACGATTTGCCACAGTACTCATGCCCAAACCTGTACCACAAATTAATATCCCATAATTTGCTTTTTTGCTTGTTATATCTTCTACAACTTTAACAGCATAGTCTGGATAATCCACGCACTTTTGCTGAGCAGTGCAGCCTTGATCTACCACTCTGTAACCTAGGGTTTCCAGGTAAGGTTTTATTTCTGATTTTAATTCATAACCAGCATGATCTGAGGCAATTGATACTACATCTAACATATAAGAAATGAGGACATTCTATATGGGTTTGAACTTTCTGTCAAGTCATTCAATGCTTCTGAACCTTTGGGAGTTCTAAAGCTATAGCTAAGGTTTTCCTACGTCATACCGCAATTCATTCCACAACTGTACGAACATTGTGATTTGAGAATAATCTCCGCCAGGAAGGGTTCATCCCAGTGCTTTGGCACTGAGATCCAGAAAACTTAATTTTAAATAAGTACACCAGATAGCTGTATAATAAGAACTGGATTCCAGTGGGCTTTGTTGCATAGGAACTGAAAAAATCTGGTGGCTACTGACAAAATTCATTATAA
>NZ_JAPQLG010000004.1:0-4730 GCF_028982005.1 Wolbachia endosymbiont of Drosophila bocki
AGTTTGAGATAGCTTCATGAATTTATTGTACGTTACCTACTATCCGAAGAGCGATGCAACAAAGCCATTCATCTGTCACTTAAATAAGTTTACCATCAACTATAGCCATAACTATGTACGTTAGCTTTAACACGATAAAAAATTTATTGCAAAAACAGCGAAATTAATACATAATTAATAACTCACGTCATCAATACCTGTCAAGCGGGTTCTTATTAGGAGTTACCATGGTTGAAGTTTTTTTAAATAATGCAACAAGAAAGGTAGAAGGTGAATACCACCAAAGCAAAGATGCCAACGCGCCGGTTGTGCTGGTTTTACATCATCATCCTCAATATGGTGGTAATATGGATAGTAAGATTGTACATAGTACATATACGTCTTTTATCGATAACAATTTTTCTGCATTGAAAATTAACTTTCGTGGTGTGGGAAAATCTACCGGAACTTTTGATAAGGGTATAGGAGAATTAACTGACGCTGCGGTAGCCATTGATTGGCTTCAGGAACATAATCCTAGCAATGTTCCAATTTGGATCGCTGGTTTTTCTTTTGGAGCATGGGTGGCTATGCAGCTAACAATGCGCCGCCCTGAGATAGTGGGTTTTATTGCTCTTTCTCTTCCGGTAACTAAGTACGATTTTTCTTTTCTTTCTCCCTGTCCAGTTTCTGGGCTTATAATACAAAGCAGTAATGATACAATCTCAGAAGAAAGCGATGTAACAGAATTAGCAAAAAGGTTGATAACTTCAGTAAGAAGTGATCACATGAAATACTATATAATAGATGATACTAATCACTTTCTAAAGGATAAAGAAGAGGAAGTGACTCAAATCGTGGGCAATTATATAAAACTGCGCTTGAATAGTGCAACTATTTCTTTTCAAAAGGTCAAAAAAGAGGTAAGGGTAAAAGAGTATGCCTAATCTTTACAAATAAGAGAAATGAGTGTAGTAATATAAATAAAAGGGTTTTGTTATGTTTAAAAAGCTATTATTTTTTGTTTTAGCTGTGTTTATGTTATCGGGGTGTTTCCTAAGTAAACAGCGTAAGTTAAAAAGTCCATGTATAAAAAGCAATGAAAGCATTTCATGCGAGTTATACTCTGTTAATGATCATTGGTTAGATAAGTATAGGGCATAGAAATTGTGCTATTTTTCCTATTCACAACTTCACTAATGATCGATCTCTCAATTGGAAAGTGCAGTCTGCCTTTTCTGCAAGGAGATGATTGTGTGTTACTATAAGCATAGAGCTGTTATTTTCCTTTACGTATGAATGTAGCAGTAAAAACACCTTAAAAGAATTTGTTGGATCTAAGTTTCCTGTTGGCTCATCTGCAAGTAAAAGCTTTGGAGAATTTACAATGCTTCTTGCAATTGCAACTCTCTGCCTTTCCCCACCCGAAACTTCAGATACCATGCTACTTGCTTTGTTTTCCAGACCAAATTTTTCCAACATTGCTTGCGAATTTTTTTTTGCTTCAGCTTTGCTTTTTCCTGCAATGAGTTGAGGAAGCATAATATTTTCCAACACCGATAACTCTTGTAACAAATAGTGAAATTGATAAACAAAACCAAGAAAATTTCTTCTTACATGAGTTTTATGCTTATTACTGGCTTGTGTGCAATTTATTCCATCTATCGTAACTATACCTGAAGTTGGCTTGTCCAACAAGCCTGCGATTTGCAATATAGTTGTTTTCCCTGCACCTGAATCGCCAATCAGCGCTACTACTTGCCCTCTTGTGACACTTAAGTTGATATCCTTTACAACAGCAGAATTGTTCTTGAAGCTTCTATCTACGGAAGTTAGTTCTAGTGCTACATTACCACCCATGTTTAAAAGATCCAGAAGGCATCTAAGTTTTAGTAATAATTAAACCGAAAAACTGTTGCCACAACCACACTGGGATTTAGCAAAGGCATTCCTTATTTGAAAACCAGAACCGCCGAGATCCTCAGTATAATCTATAACTGAGTTATTTAAAAATTTTGCTGAACAATTATCAACCATTAATACAGGGTTTCCATTTTCATCATTAATTACTATATCTTTACCTTTTTCGCTAAAACTGGAGTGGCTTCTATAGTCCTCACTTTCTTCATAGTCATCATCTTCGTCTTCGTCATCAAACTCATCATCGTAATCATCGTCCAAAGATAGATTTTTATTCATTTGATCCATAAGAAAATTGTATTTGAAGCCAGAACATCCACCACCTGAAACTGCAACCCGTAAAATGGAACTCTTATCCCCTTCCTGCTCTGCAAGAGAGTGGATTTTTTTTAGTGCATTATCAGTTAAGTTGATGTTGTAATTTGTTGACATAGTAACCACCGTTTATTATTGATAACTTATTATAGTAGAAATTTTACATGTCAAACAATAATTTTCTATTAAATTATGCATGTTTTCCGAGCAAAACAAAAGGGAGATACTTCAAAGAGCCAGAAGATGAGAATCGCAGCTGCTTTCAGCGTGATAGGGACCGTATCATTCACTCTAATGCGTTTAGAAAATTGGAGTACAAAACACAAGTTTTTATCAATTATGAGCACGACTACTATCGCACTCGGCTTACTCATAGCCTTGAAGTTGCACAAATTGCAAGGTCCATTGCGCGTAGACTTGGCTTAAGTGAGGATATCACTGAATGCATAGCGCTCGCACATGATCTTGGTCATCCTCCATTTGGTCATGCAGGTGAAGATGCTCTAAAGAAATCAGTTCAAGATTTGAATCTTGATAACGAGAAGTATGAGTTTGATCATAATGTTCAAGCTATAAGGATTTTAACTTACCTCGAACAAAAACATGCTGATTTTGATGGTATGAATCTAAGTTGGGAGGTGATTGAAGGAGTTGCAAAACATAACGGTCCCTTGCTTGGTCAAAACGCGGAGTCTTCTACAAATAGTCAGCTGTTATTAGAATACAACAAAAAATATGATCTAAAACTTGAAGAATTTTCAAGCATTGAAGCGCAAGTTGCTTCAATTGCCGATGATATTGCTTACAGTGTTCACGATCTTGATGATGCACTCAGGGCGAATTTAGTAACCATCGAAGATTTGCTGAATGTTCCTTTAATTGAAAAAATGTTTAAAGACATAAGGAGCAGATATTCAGAATTGCCTCAGAGCAAACTCATACATGAGTCACTGAGTGGAACTATAGGAACTATGATAAGTGATGTTGTTTCTCAGACTGAAAGAAATATTGAAGATCACAAAATAAAAAGCGTAGAAGACGTAAGAAGTCTAAATAAAATGCTAGTCACATTTTCACCAGAAGTTGCGAATGCTACAAAAGAAATGAAAAGATTCAACATGGAGAAAATATACAGAAGCTATAAACTGAGTAGAACGATGAACAAAGCAAAACGCATAATACAGGAACTCTTTCAATGTTTTTATGAAAACCCAGGATTACTTCCCACAGAGTGGAGCAAACTCGCTTGTGAATCTCAGCGTTCAGTAATAATATGTGACTATATCTCAGGTATGACAGATAGATTTGCTATACACGAGCACAGAAGAATTTTTGATACCTCATACGAAATGACTTCTTTCTAATGACTGATGATCATTTCATGTCAATTGCATTAAGGCTTGCAGAAAAAAATCTTGGAAATGTTGCACCAAATCCTGCTGTCGGGTGTGTTATTGTAAAGGATGGTACAATTGTTAGTGAGGGATACACAGGGATTGGTGGGCGTCCGCATGCGGAGGTAGTCGCTTTGCAAAACGCTAAAGATTCAACTCATGGCGCAACTATATATATCACTCTTGAGCCATGTTGTCATCACGGAGTCACGGGGCCTTGCACTGCAAAAATCATAAAAGCTAGCATAAAAAGAGTAGTAATTGCAACTATTGACCCAGATAGTAGAGTTTCAGGCAGAGGCATGAAAGCTCTGAAAGAAGCAGGAATTGAAGTTGAGCAAGGTATTATGCAAAAAGAGGCAAAAGAACTGAATGTCGGTTTTTTCACCACTAAAGAATTACATAGACCATTTATAGCTTGCAAAGTCGCAACAACTCTTGACGGAAAAATCGCAACATTTACAGGCGATAGCAAATGGATAACAAGTGAAAATACGAGAAACTGGGTGCATGAGCTCAGAACGAAATATGATGCAATTATGATTGGCAGCAATACTCTTATTAATGATGATCCACTCTTAACTTGCAGATTACCAGGACTCGGAAGTAGATCGCCAATAAGGCTAATTATAGATAGTCAAGGGAGATTAAAGGGAGAGCATAACATTGCAAAGACTGCAGACAAAGTAATAACTTGGGTCATCACAAATAAAGAAGTAGAGAAAAAAATAAAAAACATTAACTACTTAGTAGTTAATTCAAGCAACGCAGGTAAGGTTTGCCTAAAGGACATGGCATTAAAACTTGTTTCAGAAATTGGTATAACAAGATTATTAGTTGAAGGTGGAGGAGTGTTAATCACAGAACTATTAAAGTGTAATTTAATCGACAGGTTGATAATATGCCGCAGTGGTAAAATTTTAGGCAATGATGCCACTCCTTTTGTAGGAGATTTAGGGATTCAATTCATTAACAACTGTTATCAGTTTAAAAAAACAAAGATAATAGAGTTTAGTGAGGATATAGTTGAGGTTTGGGATAGGTCGTCATAATCCTTAGAACCTGTTAAGGATCTCGAAAATATGAGGTAAAATAAGCATAGTTAAGAAAGAGGTATATCTA
>NZ_JAPQLG010000005.1:0-698 GCF_028982005.1 Wolbachia endosymbiont of Drosophila bocki
TCTATGAGAGTTGACCTCATCTTAAAAATGCTAATCAGCTAACGCTGCAATAAAACATTCAGAATTGTAACTGTCAGTATAAATTGTATTAAAATATTAATAATATTGCATTTTCATCACAATAATGCTATCATTCAGTTAGTATTAATGTTTAATGAGGTGTGAGTAATGATTGATATAGCTTCTATTGGTGTAAGTACAGTTATTGATCAGAATTATAGAAGAAAAGCACAATTATGTTTATCAGGATTATTTGTAACTGTGTCAATAGCAACTGTTACCTGGTTTATTTTCCCTGCGTCACAAAATGTATTAGCTCCGTTTTTACTTCCGGCTATGTTCTTGCTCTTCACTTTATCGATGGGTTATTACATGTTCATATTTAGTTGTGAAGAAAAATCTTTGGTAAAGAATGTTCTTGGTATGGTTGAACCGGCTGAATCGGTAAAGAGAGTGCATTGCCAAGAAAATATTAAGTCCTTATTAGCAGAAGTGAGAAGTACTACGAAAGATAGGTTTCGTAACGTGCTTGTTAATCTTTGTTTTGAAGATCGTAGTAAAGCACACAAACTTGCATTATATGTGAAAGAAATTGACGATATTGTGTCTTCAATAAAAAATAAAGACCTCTTAGAACCTGTTTAAAATCTTCGTAATAGGGGAGAAATGAAGGAAAGGACAATCATTTGCAAGCTGGT
>NZ_JAPQLG010000006.1:0-8540 GCF_028982005.1 Wolbachia endosymbiont of Drosophila bocki
TTTTATAATGAATTTTGTCAGTAGCCACCAGATTTTTTCAGTTCCTATGCAACAAAGCCATCCCAGTGTCTGGGCACTGGGATGACATCCTCCCTAGCGGAGATTGCTCTCAAATCACAATGTTCGTACAGTAAGCACTGACCACTTTGCTTCAATATTTGCGATGCCCCTGAACAGATACAAAAAATCTATTGTTTTTTTATAAATTAAATCCTAAGGCATTTTTTACTGTAGATTAATCATTTGATTATAGTATCATTTTAATTAAGCTTACGCTTGGGGTATTTATGAAAAATATTTTATATTTTATATTATTAGCTGTTGTATTCGGATCACTGAGCCTATTTGCTGTAGAGCAATTTGAAGAAAAGAAAATTGAATCAGTTCATAAAAACGAAAATGTAGGTGTAAGGAAGCAAGATAGCACAAATCAAAAAGATGAGTTAAAAAGCAACGTCGATGCTAAACAAACACAAGAGGCTGAGAGCAAAAGATTAGACGGCACTACCGATAAAGAGAAACTGCAACACAACGAGAACAGAGCTTTCGTGGTTGAAAAAACTATAAGTGAAGGTGAAAGGATTGATAAAGATTTGCCAAATGACCAGCTAGAAGGAAGCACAGACAAATTTGCTCAAAATTTACCAAATGTGGCCAATAAAGAAGTGAATAAAGATTTGAAACCAGAGCCTTTGCCTTTAAGTGCTGATTTAAATGAGAATACAGCTAACCCGCAAAAAAATCTACAAGCTGATCAGAAGATTGATATAAAGGATAATGAACTTTCAAAAAGTGATGCGAGTCAATTATTAGGGGGAAAAAAAGAAAAAGTAGAGAATCAGTCTGAAGAAAAAAAAGTGAAAGAAACAAACAGTAATTCCAAGGACCGCAATAGAGTAAAACCTATAACTAAAAAAGATGAAGAAGAGCAAAGTGAAAAGAAAAGTTTACAAAAATGGACAAAGCTAAACAGAGAACCAATAAAAGAATGGGGTCATAAAGACATACAAAGCAAGTCAGTATATAAACGACAATATGATAGCCTTAATGAGCATCTTCCTACAACTGTGTTTATTGATGATTACAGTAAGCAATTTTTTTACTGCATTAAGAAGAACAACTTAACTTGCTTAAGAGGAGTAATAGGTAAGCTGGAAAAAATTGGATTAACAATTCAAGAGATACTAAGGTTTAGAAATAAATTGGGTGATACTCCTCTCACTTATTCAGTTAAACAAGGCGAGGTAGACATAGTGCGCTTTCTCTTATTACAAGGTGCTGATCTTAGAGTAGTTAACAATAATTTTCAATCCCCAATTGATATAGCAATCGAAAAAAAGCAGATCAATATAATAAATGCGATTGCCGAAATGATGCCACATCTTTTGGAGGATAGAAAAATAGACAATAAAGAAAGCTCAGCAATGTACGATTGGGCTGTGAAAACGAAAGAAATACAGTGCGATAAGCAAGATGATTAGATTTTTGATATTAATTTTAGTTGGTCATTTATGTTATGGAAACGAAACAAATGATGAAAAAAATCAGATTAGTGATTTTTTAAACGCTTTGCGTGATGCAAAATACGTATCTTACAGTAAAAAAGACTTTGCTGAATTTTTGGTGCAGTGCCACAAAGAGGGCGTGCCAGAAGATTTTAAGAAAGGTTTTGGTTCTAACTTAAATGGAGCTAATTTTAACCAACTGTACCTAAGTAAATCTGTTTTTGATGGAGTAAGTCTGATTGGTGCTGATTTTTCTAACACCGATTTATCCGACGTGTCTTTCATTGATGTTGATTTACGTGGTGCTAATTTCTCCAATGCTAATTTACATGGCATTAAAATAAAAGGTACAAATTTGAGTTTTACAAAATTTGTTTCTGCAAACTTAACAGATATCGTATTTGATCAGTCTAATGTTAGTTATGCTGATTTTATCAGTTCCGATCTCAAAAAAGTGAGTATGCACAACGTAATTGGTTTGCATACTAATTTCTCGAATGTGAAAATGAATTTCTCCAACTTATCAAACTCGAATGTTAGCCACGTAAATTTTAGTGATAGTGAAATAAACGATACTGTTATGCAGAAAAACAACCTTGATAATGCAAGTTTCTTTGGAGTGGATGCATATAAATTAAAGATACAATTTTCTTCATTAAAAAATGCTAACATATATGGTGCAGAGTTAAAAGAATCAGACTTTACAGGTAGCAATCTTTCCGCTGCCTACCTTAATTCTTCTATCATAATTAACAGTAACTTCGACGAAACTAATTTAAGCAACACACAAATTTCCTATGTGAATGACGATAATTCAAGTTTTGTTCAATCTATACTAAATGGTTCCAAGATAAAGCATACATATGTTTCTGAAGCAAATCTTCAGGATGCTGATTTATCCAATATTGATTTTAGTTTTAGTGAACTGCATCAAGTTAATGTCTCTAATGCTGACATTCGTCACGGAAAGTTTCATAATACTAAAGTTGCGAATTCTAACATGAATGGCTCATTTTTTGACCATTCACTATTCACCTCTGCGAAGATAGAAGATTCAGACCTTTCTACAACTTCAATATATAAGATAAAAATCCAAGACTCTCAAGTTTATAACAGTACACTTTCTCGCCATAATATTGGTTCCAGTGAAATAGAAAATTCAACATTCTTTAATTTATTAGCTGATAATTCGAGCTGGTCCAATTTAAAAGTAACTAATTCAAATTTTATTGAAAGCGATTTCAGATCTTCTTTGCTTCACGCTAATGCCTTTAGGAAAACTAGCTTTTTTCTTAGCAATTTGAGTAATTCAACAATTAGTGATATGTCTTTTCACTCTTCAAGCATATATAAAAGTTCAGTTGCTGATGTTCACCTAACAGGTTGCAAATTTGATAATTCAATTTTGATTGACAATCAAGGGCAGGAGAAACTCACAGGTTCAGAAAATGCTATAACTTCAATTGAAGATTTGCAAGAGAAAATATCACAGGGTGAAAAATTTAATGTAAATTATTCTTACTTTGAATTTAAGGATATGAATTTAGAAAATGCTGATTTTTCTAATTCAACATTGAGTAGAGCAAAGTTTGTAAACGTTAATTTGAATAAGGCAAATTTTGAAAAAACCGATTTGCGCTATACTGTCTTTGATAACTCTTCTCTTATTGGCACCAACTTATCAAATTCTAATTTAGAAGGTTCTAGCTTTTTAAACTCTGATCCAAAAAGCACCATGTTAAAAAATGCAAAGAAAAATGACCGTAAAAAGTGAGGGCGTATTATTGGTTCTATCCTCCCCTTCTGGAGCTGGAAAAACTACTATATCAGCAAAATTACTTGAGCAATCAACTAATTTAGTTAGGTCTGTTTCTATGACTACACGCAAGCCTCGCCCCGGCGAAATAAATGGAAAAGACTATTTTTTCGTTACCGAAGAAAAATTTCACGAGTTATGCGAAGCTGGTCAGATGCTTGAATACGCCAAAGTTTTTGAGAATTTTTATGGTATACCAAGAGATTTTATAGAGCAAAACCTGAGCAGTGGAATAAGCGTTTTACTAAGCATAGACTGGCAAGGAGCATTTCACTTATTCAAGCTCATGAGAAAAAAAGTTGTGAGTGTTTTTATACTTCCCCCTTCAATGGAAGAGCTTAGGTTGCGTTTGCAAAAGCGTAATAGTGATGATGCAAGCGAAATAGAGCGCAGATTAGCCGAAGCTCAAAAAGAGATAAGCAAACGTGATAAATATGATTATGTAATAATCAATGATGATATTGATAAAAGTGTAGAAGAGATAAGCTCCATACTAAATAAAGAAAGACTTAAAAAACTAAAAGAAAAACCAAGTCTGGAAGACTGATAAAAACATCAATTTGGATATTTGCAGCTATAGTTTCTTATCCTATTTTAGCCAATAGCACGTTTCGCAGTTTAGCTATATTTATTATTTTTTAAGACAAAATGGTTAAAATAGTAGACAACTGTTCAAGTGAGGTTTAACTATGACGGAAAATTTTCTCACAGAAATTAATTTTCTGCCTTTCCACCTATATTTTGATCACATATACAACGTTTAGCTCAATTTAAAAGTCAAACTTCTTGGTTGTTAGTTTAGTGCTGACAACTTAAATAGCTTTTAATATTGAGGTTTTAGTATGGGTATAGATATAACTGCACTAACTACTAATGCAGATAAATTAGGTGAATGCATAGATAAAAATAAAAAGCAAGAGCAGGATAGAAAAGACGAACAATTATATGGCATTATAGAGAGAAAGGTAAAAAAAGAAGAACACAAGCGTGAAAAACCAAGAGGTCAAGATGAAACCCTCAAGAAGTGTAAAAGGTTATTTGAGGAAGGTGCTAGCTCTGAAGTATTAACTAAATTAGAAGAATCACTTAGAGAACAAGAAAAATATTATAGGTATTATGTCCAATGCTTCCTTCCAGTGCTAGATAAAGCAATAGAACGATCGAAAAAAATATCAAATGAAACAAAAGAGCGAGTAAAGCAAGCAATTTCAGAAATTACTTATAATAGCAGATATTGTTTTACCCACAACCGTAGGGACAGCGAAACAGAGAGTGGCTACGGCAGTGATGTTGAAGATGATCATGAAGTAGAAATAAGCAACGAAATAACAAATAACAATGCTCTACTACTAAAAGCGATCAAAAATGGAAATAACAGGAAATTTAGAAAATATCTAAAAGATTGTACGGATATTAGCAGCATAAAAGCTGAAGAAGGGAAAAATATTTTACACCTCATTGCGTCGTTGGAAAAGAAACAGAAATGCAAGTTTCTGGGTACCCTAATAAAAACGGTCACCAAGGAAGATTTAGCACAACTTGTTGATAGTGAAAATCAGACCCCTTTTCAGGCAGCACTAATTAACAAGGTAACAAAAGAAAAACATGAGTCTCATACAATCCAAGATAACGATAACACACTTAAGTTTCTTACAAAATTGTTAGAGCATGGGGCCAGCTCTGATAATTTAGGATTATCTACAAAAAAATTACAAGACTTAAAAGAAGAGCAAAAGACATACTATCGTAATTTCTTAGAAAAATTAGCAGAGCAAGGAAAGAAATCTAAATTAAAGCCAGAAATAAGAATCAATACAGAAGCAAAAATTAAAGAAATTATACCACGTACCATAAATACTCCAGATAGTAATGATAATTATCAATTACATTTAGCAATTAAAGATAATGATAAAGAACGTTTTGAAGAGTTATTGCAAAAAGGGGCAGATATTACTGTGCAAGATAAAGATGGAAAAAATGCTCTGCACTATATTGCTTCATTCAAAGGAGAACAAAAAGTTACATGTTTGGAATTGATTTTAGGTTTAGTAAAAAATGGAACAATATCTAAAGATAAATTAGGTAAAGCTATAAATGCTAAGAATGGAGAAGGGAACACACCCCTAGAATTGGCATTAAAGAACAAAGCAGAAAAAAGAAGTATCGAACACCTATTGCAAGGAACAATTTTTGATACAGCAACTGCTTATGACAATACAACAAAATTTTGTACAATGCTGCTAGAAATAGGCGCTGATCCCTGTTCTCTGGAGCTGAAAAATCCAAAATTCCATACTAAAAAGTACTATTTAACTTTACGAGATCTAAAAGATTATTCAGGGACTCCACAGAAAGCACAGGAGAAAGCTAAAGAACTAAAAGAGAAGCTTGAAGAAAAATACCACTGTGGAACTGCTTCGAAAAAATGCAAGTCTGGCATTAAAAAGCTAGATTCTGCTATAAAGAAAACAGGATCTGCTGTAGCAGGATTCATAGATCCAGCAAAAAGGACCCGCGAATTGTTAGCAATCACGATAACGATTACTGTTATTGCAATGGTAACATTTGCTTTCTTTCAGGGTCAAATGGCAATTGGAGCAGCCATTCCTATCATAGCTACTGCTGGAGTTATATGCCTTACTTTAACTTTAGGATTTAGTGGTATTAAGAAACTTTTTGAAAAATCAACCAACAAAGCACAGGACACATTTAACGACAAAAACCGCTCTAATTCAACAACAGAGCAGAATCAAGCTTCGAAGAACCTTGTTAATAATGATCAACAGAATTTAAGGAATGAGACTAAAAATCAAGCAGTACAAGAGTCACCAAATCAATCAGAGCATACTGAGAGTCCTCCAGACACTAAAATGAGTGCCATATCAATAATGAACTCGTTGAAAAATTGTGTAGGGATAGTGTAACTAGTAAACCCTCTTCTCTGGCGCTATGAAATCAATCTCACCGCTCAGAGTTTTTTCAGCCACTTTTTTATAATCAATTTTTACGTTAATTTGCCCTTTCTTTTCTTCAAGCCACGCTATAGTGTGCTTCATCCAGTTTTTGTCATCACGTTCAGGAAAGTCTTCACGAGCATGGGCACCTCTGCTTTCCTCGCGATTAGCTGCGCATTCCATGGTAATAACCGCTTGTGGGATCATGTTAGCAAGCTCCAGTGCTTCAACTAAATCACTATTCCACATCATACTGCGATCCTCAAGTGAAATATCAGGCATCATTTTTGCTACCTTTTTTATAGCTTTTTTGCCTTCTTCTAAAACTTCAGCAACACGGAACACTGATGCGTACTTTTGCATAGTGTTCTGCATTTCGCTGCGTATTTTTGCTACTTTTAGCCCACCGGAGGCAAATCGCACTTTATTAAATCTATCTACTATCCAGTCTGTGCAGTCTGAATGCAATTTTTTATGTGGTGTACCGGATTTTACTTTCTCTCTTGCTCTGAGCGCTGCAGCTCTACCAAAAACCACAAGATCAAGAAGCGAGTTAGAACCAAGTCGATTTGCACCGTGCACAGAAACACATGCAGCTTCTCCAATTGCAAATAGTCCATCTACCACTTCTTCCTTACCTTGCTTCAGCGTGATCACTTCTCCATAATAATTGGTTGGAATGCCACCCATGTTATAGTGAACAGTCGGAATGACCGGTATTGGATCTTTAGTGACATCAACTCCAGCAAAAGTTCTTGCGGTTTCGCTGATGCCCGGCAATCTGAGTTTTATTACTTCCGGATCAAGATGCGCTATAGTTAAATACATATGATCTTTTTTTGGTCCAACCCCCCTTCCCTCTCTAATTTCAATTGTTATTGCGCGACTTACCACATCACGGGAAGCTAAATCTCTTGCTTTTGGTGCGTAACGTTCCATAAACTTCTCGCCCTGAGAATTAACGAGGTACCCCCCTTCACCACGGCATCCTTCTGTCATCAGGCACCCTGAGCCATATATTCCTGTTGGATGAAATTGTACAAATTCCATATCTTCAAGTGGTAATTCAGCCCTTACTACCATGCCATTACCATCACCTGTGCAGGTATGCGCACTTGTTGCAGAGAAATAAACACGCCCATATCCACCTGTTGCTAACACCACTCTATGCGCACGAAATCTATGTAATGTGCCGTCGCATAGCGACCAAGCAAGAACTCCGCAGCATGCTCCGGTTTCGCTATCCATAATTAAATCAATCACAAAGTATTCAACAAAAAATTCAGCGTTGAATTTAAGACACTGCTGATATAGAGTGTGAAGGATTGCATGCCCAGTCTTATCTGCTGCCGCACAAGTGCGCTGCGCTGATTTTCCTTTACCAAAGTGAGTTGTCATTCCACCAAAGGAACGCTGGTATATTTTGCCATCTTCTGTACGAGAAAAAGGTACGCCAAAATTTTCAAGTTCAATAACAGCTTTAGCAGCGTTTTTACACATATATTCTATTGCATCTTGATCACCAAGCCAGTCTGAACCTTTTATTGTGTCATATGCATGCCAGCGCCAATCGTCTTCACCGATATTACCTAAAGCTGCACTAATTCCGCCTTGTGCTGCAACTGTATGACTTCGTGTAGGGAAAATTTTAGAAATGCAGGCAACTGAAAAATTAGTTGCAGCCATCCCAAGCGTTGCTCTGAGCCCTGCTCCACCTGCACCTACTACTACCACGTCATACTCATGTTCTATGATCTCATACGCTGACTTATCCATATTTACTTATTTTATCATTACAGGCTTATGATATCACAGAAGTAGAAAAAATCTATACAAGTTTTCTATAGTTAAGACGTCATGCCGCCGCGGCGCTAACAAGTAGCGGGATGACGGTTGTCGGGGTGTCATGAAAGTAGCTGACACTTGGGGTCTATGTTTTTTCTGGTCACACGTACAGCTGTACGAACATTGTGCTACTAATAGGGTGTCATGCCAGTGCTTGACACTGGCATCCAGGAATTTTATTAAGTTGGTGAGTATAAAAGTAGCTGTTTTATGTTAAAATACGACGTTTTCGATGAGATTATATGGAAAACTGGATTCCAGTGTCAAGCACTGGAATGACATCACAGAGGCACTGGAATGACGCCTCTCTTGGGCTCTTTTAGCTATAAACATTAAGAAATTTACCAAACGAAAAAAAAGGCAAAAGAAGCCCCGTGGTTATTATCCGCTTTAAAATATTGGCGTTTTTTATGTTTTAAA
>NZ_JAPQLG010000007.1:0-6247 GCF_028982005.1 Wolbachia endosymbiont of Drosophila bocki
ATAGATATACCTCTTTCTTAACTATGCTTATTTTACCTCATATTTTCGAGATCCTTAACAGGTTCTTAGCTTGTTCTTTCTATAAATGGTTTTTTCAGACAGACTGATGGTAAAATGGTAATTTAAAATTACTAGAAACTTGATGAAAATATTAATATATAATCAACTTAAAGTTTTGAATATTGATATCATATAATTATTGACAAGTTACATGATATTAATATCTTGGTATATTAAATATTATGCTATAATATTTAATAAAGTTAATTGATATGTGAGTGTAAAAATTATGGAAATAATATCGTTAAATAACTTAGACAGTGCAGGAATAAAAACAAAGTTGCTTTATATAATAAATAAAATTATAGAAAAAAATGCTTGGACTCAGGCTTTTGCAGCTGAGAAACTTGGTATTGATCAGCCAAAGGTATCGCAAATTAAAAATGGTAAAATAGATGGTTTTTCTTTAGAGCGATTGTTAGGATTTCTAAAAAAACTTGATCATGAAATAACAATCACGATGACAGAAAGCCAAGAAATAAAATCTGAGGCAGAAAAAGTAAAACATGAAGTTGAATCGCAATAGATACAAAGTTGACAACTTGTTTTTTTTGATATAGTATAAAACTTGTTAAGGTAGTATCTTATGGCTGAGTCTATTGTAGAAAAGTGTATAGAACGGGTAAGTAACCGTTTCAAATTGGTTCTGTTGGCAAGTCAAAGAACACATGATTTAAATACAGGGGCAAGTAATCCAATTCAAGCAGCTAAGTTTAAAGGTCATAAAAATACCATAGTTTCCTTACATGAAATAGCAGGAAAACAGGTGGATACTCATGAGCTGTTTAGCCTTTTGGTAGGTAGATGCAAGGAATACATGAAAGGAAATATGAATAATGTTTACAGCAGTAATACAAGTAAGCTAGCGAATTTATTAAATTTTTCTGATAACACAGATCTTGATGCAAGTCAAGAAAGCCAAGATTATGAAGTGGATGGTGAAATAGATGATGAAATAAATGATCAAGATGGCGATGAAGAAGTATCCGTTTAGAAATCTACTGAAGTCACATGGTCTTTAAATGATTTGCATTGCTATCTATACACTGTTGTTCTGTATGAGTGTAATGTTGTGTTGCATAGTGTCTAAGTCAAATGATGTGTACAATAAGGTTTTAGCGTTCAATAATTTCTCAACGCAAGTAGTTGTACTTATAACAGCAATATCAATCATTCTGAATAATTTTTTTCTAATTGATATAGCATTGTTGTATGCTAGCGTTAGCTTTATATCAACTATAGCACTAATGAGATTAATGTTGTTTTGATAATTTATGATAGGATCCATTTTCATATTTTTAGGTATTTGTTTGATAATTATTTCAAATATAGGGGTGATCAGATTTCCTGATTTCTATACTAGGTTACATGCAGCAGGTATTACAGATTCTAGCGGTGCAACGTTATTGTTAATTGGTTTTGCTTTGCAGAATGGATTTTCAATCAATACTGTTAAAATAGTATTATTAATTTTTATAATATGGGTAGCTAACTCAACTAATAGCTATATTTTAGCGCGCACTCATTATAAGGTTAAGAAAAAAACTGTTAAAGAAGGCTAAGGTGTTAGAAATATTAAATGTAGTGTTACTTTTGTTGTTACTAACAGTTACGGTTTTTATAGTTTTCTCGCGACATTTAGTCGTAAGTGCTGTTCTAATGTGTGTATTTAGTTCACTGATTGCGCTTATATACTTAATTATGAATGCACATGATGTTGCAATTACTGAAGCTTCTGTTGGTGCGGGGCTCAGTACAGTTTTTACGTTTGCAGCACTCTCCTTGATAAAGAATCATAAAGTAAATCTATGTCATAACCCTATAACGCTTTTTTTTATGTTATTTCTGGCTGTATGTTTGTCATGTTTTATGATTCAATTGCCAGATTTTGGCAGCCACAATGCTCCGATCCACTTGCATGTTGCTCCTTATTATGTGGAAAATACCGAAAAAGCTACCGGTATTCCTAATATAGTGACAGCTATTTTGGCAAGCTTTCGTGGTTATGACACGTTTGGAGAAACTATAGTAGTTTTTACTGCTGCGCTTTGTATAACGTTGATATTAAAAGAAGAAAAAGAAAATGATTAAAGATCCGATATTAAATGCAGTAACATTTTTGATGATACCTTTTATCATTTTATTTGGTTTATACATACAATTTCACGGTGATTACACTCCGGGTGGAGGTTTTCAAGCAGGAATAATTATTGCCTCCGGGATAATATTATATTCAATGCTATTTGGTGTATCTACAACTCTAAAAGCAATACCTTATTCTGTGATTAGATTGACTAACGTGTTAGGTATTTTAATTTATGGAGGAACGGGCGTTGCAACAACTTTACTTGGCCAAAATTTTTTATCTTATGATATCTTGTTAACCAATAATAGAACCGGTCAAAAATTAGGTATTTTTTTGGTGGAATTAGGTGTAGCATTTACTGTCTGCTCCTCTATGTTAATTATATATATAAATTTTGCTCGTAGGAAAAAACAATGACTTTATATAATTATACGATTATTATTGTATTAATGGTGCTAGGTTTATATATTATTATAAGCGATAAAAATTTAGTCAAGAAAATGATAGGGGTAAGCGTCTTCCAAGCATCTGTTTTGTTATTTTACATATCTCTAGGATATATAAAAAGTTCCTTGCCTCCTATATTGGTTTCAAATTTTTATTCATATAGCAATCCTATACCCCATGTTTTAATGCTTACTGCTATAGTGGTTGGAATTGCAACATTTTCAGTTGGATTATCCATAGCAGTAAAAATGGAAGAAAAGTATGGAACAATTGATTAAGACAAGTGTACATAAATTAACAACATCTTAAACTATATGAAGTAACAAATAGCCACAAGTTAAAAGTAAAATTATAGACTTGCTCGTTGTAAGTTTGTTTGTTAGTAAGAAATAAAATTATAAACTATAAAGGTAATGATGTCAACTATTAATGATGCAGAAGATAAGAAAAAAATTATCAAAGATCTGGTAACTAAGAGTATAAAAAAGGGTGGTTTTATCACCTTTGATGATATAAATGATAAATTATCAGATGAAAATTTTTCGTCTGACTTTATAGATGATGCTATATCTTTATTGCAGGATTCCGGAATTAATGTGCTTGAAAGTAGCGAAGATGAAGAAGATATTCCTTCCAACAGTGATGATAGTAAACTTGATGATGATGACACATCGCCAAATGTTACTGCAACTTTAGTACAAAATGATGATCCAGTGAGGATTTATTTACAAGACATGAGCTCCGTAAAGCTTTTATCAAGGGCAGGTGAAATCGAGATAGCAAAAAAAATTGAATCTGAAAAGCATAACATGTTACGCGCAATAATTGAAACATCAGTAACATTAAAGGTGATAAAAGTATGGCGTGATGATTTAAGTAATGGAGCTCTCTTACTGAGAGAAATTATAGATCTGGATGCAATTTATAACTCTGATTTTAATGTGGTACCCAAAGAAGAAAGTGAAGAGAGTGAAGAAAGTGCTGAAGATGTTGAGGATTCTGAGGATGTTTCTGAAGATGCTGAGTACTGTAGTGATGATGAGAAAGATAGTAAAAAAAGTGATGATGAGAAAGACGGTAATAATGAAGATATAAGTTCAGTCAATTTAAATGTTTCTATTCTTGAAATGGAAAGTGACTTATTGCCAAAGGTCATAGTTGCATTGGATGAGATAATTACTTTAACAAATGAAGCGTTGATATTAAGAAAAAATTCTAAAAATTTCTCTAATGAGCTAGAAAATTTGTATAATCAAATATGGTCTATAGCATTACAAATTAAGTTAAGTGATGCTGCTGTTGCCAGAATTACACAAGAACTTTATAAGATAAATAGATCCATTACGCTTGAAGAGGCTAATCTTATTGCTGAGGCTAGAAAATACGATATCGATAGAGAAAGTTTCTATAAAGTTTATGATGACGTGCTTTTAAAGCACGAATTGAAAAAGATAAGTCTTTTAAAGATCAATGAAAATCAGTCCTCTTTTACAGGTGAATTAAAAAACAAATTTTTAAGGTTTATAGACGATAACTCTGAACATATAGCTAGTACCTTGAACGGTATTAAGCAGCATACACAGGAAGATAACGTACAAGAATTTAAGGAGCTAATCAAGAGAATACAAAAACACGAACGAGAAGTCTCTGAAGCAAAGCAAGAAATGATTAAGGCTAACTTAAGGCTAGTAGTTTCCATTGCTAAGAAGTATTCAAAAAGAGGCCTTGATCTGCTTGATTTGATACAAGAAGGCAATATTGGTCTTATGAAGGCCGTGGATAAGTTTGATTACAAACGTGGATATAAATTTTCAACTTATGGCACTTGGTGGGTAAGACAATCAATCACTAGAGCAATACCTGAGCAGTCTAAAGTAGTTAGAATACCAGTTCATATGGTGGAAATTATCAGTAAAATCAACAGAGCATTAAGAAAGATGACTCATGAGATGGGAAGAGAGCCGACGTTAGAGGAATTGAGTGTAGAACTGACAATGCCACTGGAAAGAATACGCAGAGTTATGAAAATAGCAAGGGATCCAGTAAGTCTTGAAGCTCCAACAGGAAAAGATGATAGTAGTACCTTTGGTGATTGTATAGAAGACAAGCGAGTCTCCAGGCCAGAGGATGCTGCAATACTTGCTGACTTGCGTGGCATTACAACCAATGTCCTTGCAACTTTAACACCAAAGGAAGAAAGAATTTTAAGAATGCGTTTTGGCCTTGGTAAAGATGGGAAGGAACATACCTTAGAAGAAGTAGGAAAAATTTTTAATGTAACACGTGAGAGAATTAGGCAAATAGAGGCAAAAGCACTGCGCAAGTTGAAACATCCAAGCCGTGCTAGAAAACTTAGAGGGTTCTTTTAAGTGTACGTGTCAAGTTAAGAAGAAGCTGATTTTGCCCGGAAAAAGTGGAGAGCAAGTTAGGCTAAAGTTGTATAATTTCACCGCTGTTTTTCTTTTTCTATGAATCTAATGAAACAGCATGCTAATCTACGGTAAATATTATGACAAACAAAAATGACAATTCTAATTCAAAGTATAGAAATTTTTATGTTCTGGGTGATAGCTTATCCGATAATGGCGCAATCATTGGAATTTTAAATAATTTATCCTTTGCAAAAAGCGTAAAATTTGATGATCCTTTTTATCAAGGAAGATCTTTTAGCAATGGCCCTACTGCTGTTGAATATATAGCAAAATATTTAGATTTAGATGAATTTAAACCTGGGTGGGGTTATTCATTTTTTGGGAGATGCCACGAACAGCAAGATCAGAATTACGCAGTTTCATATGCAACAGCATCTGAAATTTTTGACCCTATTTTTTCTTATTTCTTCAATAAATTTCGTTTAGCTAACCAGCTAGATGCGGTAATTAAACATCATCCAGATATAGGTAAAGAAGATTTATTTTGCATCATAATCGGCGGAAATGATGTTATGGTTGCCACTGCTTATGACGATACTAAAGCGGAAGAAGTGTTGGAACAAGCAGTGAGTGAAATATGTAATGCACTTAAGGTTCTAAATGAACATGGTGTTAAGCATGTAGTTGTTGCAAACGCACCTGAAGTTGGCTTAATACCAGCTTTTAATAGAGATGAAGAAGCAAGGGAACTAGCTACAAAGCTCACGGAGAGTTTCAATGCAAAACTGGCTAAAGGCTTAGATTATATGAAGAAAAGTGCAAATCTTGAAATAAAAGCATTTGATCTTAACTCTAAAATGAGAAGTATGTTTAGCGAATACAAGAGCAAAGGTTTAAATTGTCAAGATGCATGCACATCGAACATTGCAGACCAAGTTGGGAGATTTAAAGAAAATGTAAAAATACTCTTAAAGTTGATATTTAAAGGGGAACTTGACGTTCACTATAACCCTGGGTGTAGCAAAGAAACACTAAAGGATTATTTCTTTTTTGATTATTTCCATCCAACTGCGGAACTTCATCATGAAGTTGGTAATGAAGTGTATGAGTTGATTTGACACAGTTTTTTTGAACATATCCTTTTAAATAGTAACCAGACCGCATTCTGTGATTTTTAGCAAAACACGATCTTTCATTTGAGCTTTCTTCAATTTAAAATAAATACAGAAAATTGCTGCCTATAGCTAAACTGACTTAGATTTACCGACAATTTGAAAAACCG
>NZ_JAPQLG010000008.1:0-3742 GCF_028982005.1 Wolbachia endosymbiont of Drosophila bocki
CCAGCTTGCAAATGATTGTCCTTTCCTTCATTTCTCTCCTATTACGAAGATTTTAAACAGGTTCTAAGAAGATGTGATATAATTTTAGAGTTAATTGCTAATGAAGCATATAAAGGCGAAACTTACACCGCGGCACACTTTGCTAGGTATTTTGAGGGAAAGCTAGGCCTTGGAAGTAAACGTAGCATCCGTGAAAGGATTAGCCATCTTGCAGCTCTTGGCCACATAAAGTTCTTTAAGGAAGCTCTTGGATATAAAGTATCAAGCACTAAATCAAAGTACGGCTATTTATGTGTTAAAGACATGGAGTTAAAAATTTCTGAAAATCAACATGTGCTGGTAAAGCCAGATTATTATCTTTCACCAAATAACGGAGTAACCTTACCAGTTGAAAATCCAGACGTTTGGGTGATACATAATTCTACAAAACGAGATGGCAAAACAGTATAGTAAGTTGGCAAGATGGCAAGTTGGCAAACTGAAGAATCTGCCATTCTACCAACTTAAAATTGATAAAAATATAAGAAAATCAATAGTTTAAAGAAATAGTAAGATGGCAAGATGGCAAAAAGTTGCCAACCAGATAGCATGGGTAAAGTCCTCTTCTATAACGGGTTTAGGGAAGTTGGCAAGACGGCAAAAATCTATATATATAAATATATACTATGCTATAGTACATAGTATATATCAGTTAAGAGAAGAACTTAACGTTTTTTGATGTCCTTTCATAATTTTGCTTTTTCTATGGAGTTGCAACCTATAATAAAAATATAAAGTAAAGGCAGTGAAAAACAAATGATCCATAATAGCGTTTTAAAAAGATTCTATGACTTCAGGGTACAATTACACCACCAAGACCCAAGTTACTCATGTAGGGTAGCTCAAAACTCGATTACGAGGCATCTTAATACCCCAAACTTTTATTTATTAGAAAAAACCCCGCAACTAGTTTATCATGCTTTTTGTTGATTGCAAAGAAAATTTTTTGAACCTAAAGAACAAATGGTTAGTAGACTTTTTGAAACATTATTTTTGCAATAGCTTTACTTCTACCATAAGTTTAACAGAGGCTCTAACCCTCATCTTTTTTTTAACAAACGCATAACGCTGGTCTACTGAGTTTAATAGCTGAACTAAGAATTCAGATCTCCGGATTTTCCGGAATACTCAATAACTTCCAAGTGAGCTGGGTCTAGTTGCTTTAATAAGGCTTTTATGCAAGTGCGATAAAGACTTGAGGTAGAAAAGATTGAAGAAAGCAAAATAAACAGCTGTATATTCTTAATTTTTTTAGATGAGGCAAAAGCTGCATTTTAAAGCTATCTGTAACTTTAGGGTATAAACTTACTAGCCACACTAAAGAACGCTTATAATGCCCTCTAAAACGCAAATAAAAGGCATCTTTAGTAAACTTACCAGTGAGTTTAACACATTTTTTACACTTTGCAAAGAAAATTTTTCAAAAAAGATTGAACAACTTATGGTGAGTACAAGAGGTTATGGAGACTATTATGGGAATACAACAACTTTTATCGCAAACCTCTGAGCAATTAATTGCAAAACTCTCAGTAATGAAATCAGCAAATTGTAGGTGAAGCTAAAAGAAAAAAGTTACTGCCATAGAAGAAGAAACAGAAGCTACAGAACTCGTAACCCGCTTAATAGTTAAAAATGGAGACAAAGATCGAAATTTATTTATTTACGTCTCTAATTTTATCACGTATAATGGAGACAAAGATTTATATTTCGTATTTTATGTCTCCATCATTTATTGGTAGGCAAACTGAGTTAGAACAACTACTGGAGCTTACAGAAAAAAATACTGCATCTTTTGTAGTAGTCAAAGGAAGGCGTCGTATAGGAAAAAGTCGTTTAATTCAAGAGTTTGGTAAGTATTTTGAGCAATATTACTCCTTTATAGGTTTGCCACCAGAAAAGCACACTACAATGTCCTACCAACTTAATGAATTTTCTAGACAAGTTGCTAGACAATTTAATACATCTTTTGCTAGGTATGATGACTGGAGCGATTTACTATGGGCAGTTGGTGAACGTCTACTATCAGGAAAAACATTATTGCTGTTTGATGAAATTTCTTGGATGGGCTCAAAAGATCCAACCTTTTTAGGCAAAATAAAAAATTTTTGGGATACGCAGCTAAAAAATAATAACAAGCTAATTTTTGTTGTTTGTGGATCAGCTTCATCCTGGATCGAGAAAAATATACTTAGCAGCACTGGTTTCGTAGGGAGAATATCGTTAACTTTAACACTCGGAGAATTATCACTTTCTGATTGCAATGAATTTTGGCCGAAAAATATTTCAGCATATGAAAAATTTAAGGTGCTTGCAGTAACTGGCGGAATTCCAAAGTATTTAGAGGAGGTAAATTTTAAACATAGCGCTGAAGAAAATATTAAAAGGCTTTGTTTTACAAAAGGTGGGTTTTTAGTTGAAGAATTTAATCAAATATTCTCAGATTTATTCATGCGAAAAACGGCTTTTTATAAGCAAATAGTCAGAGCTCTTTCTACTGGAGCTAAAGAACAAGAAGAAATTTGTGCTACTTTAAATATCGTAAGACATGGACGCATTTCTGAGTATCTACATGAGCTTGAGCTTGCTGGTTTTATTGCAAAAGATCATACTTGGAGTATAAAAACTGGTACTGATTCACGACTCAGGAGATACAGACTTCAAGATAATTATTTAAGGTTTTATCTAAAATATATCGAAAAAGATCTAGGAAAAATTAGTCGTGACACCTATTCTATAGGGTTCTTACCAGAGTGGTATACAATTATTGGGCTTCAATTTGAAAATTTGGTGCTGAACAATAGAAAGGGTATACATAATATCTTAGGAATTGATGGAATAATAAGCGAGAATCCATTTTTTCAGAAAAGAACGCGTAATAGTGCAGGTTGTCAAATTGATTATATGATTCAAACGAAGTTTAACACTCTCTACATTTGCGAAATCAAATTTTCAAAAAATAAAATTGGTTATTCAATAATACAAGAGGTACAAAAGAAAATAGATACACTAAATCGTCCAAAAGGCTTTTCATGTCGTCCAGTCCTTATCCACGTCAATGATGTAAGTGATGATGTTATAGATAGTGATTACTTTTCAAACGTAATTGATTTTGGAGAATTGTTGAATTGTAGGTGATGTTTTTTCTGACTTTAAAAAATAACAGTTTCTACAGTTATTCTTAAGTTTGTAGAGTTTGCTAACATTAGTATCTTTAGCTTTACAAGAAGGGAATGGAGCCAAAATAATCTCTCTACTGCAATACCATTCTTTAAAACGTCTTTAGAGGGCTATTATAGCGTTATTGATGATTTAGATAGGTTTGTATGTTTTTACCAAAAACTCATGTAATCTCTTTTCAGCTCAAGTAAAAAGTTGTTTTCAAAATGGAAAGGACTCAAATAGCGAAGATTTCTGTTGTAAAAGACATAATGCTCTTTTTAATTTCTTAGCTGTCTTAAAATTATTTTAACTTTTTTTCAGAAACTCCCGGAAAAAGTGGTCGGTATATATTAGTATAGGGGCATTGAATGTAGATGTGCTTCAAACACAAAAGTCGGCAAACGAACAGAGTAGAAAAGATTGAAGAAAGCAAAAGAAATTTAGGCTTTTACGTAATTGAGAATTTGTATTTTTTTTTAGAACCTGTTTAAAATCTTCGTAATAGGAGAGAAATGAAGGAAAGGACAATCATTTGCAAGCTGGT
>NZ_JAPQLG010000009.1:0-5076 GCF_028982005.1 Wolbachia endosymbiont of Drosophila bocki
ACCAGCTTGCAAATGATTGTCCTTTCCTTCATTTCTCTCCTATTACGAAGATTTTAAACAGGTTCTTAGGGAAAAGTTTTTTACTATTTGCATATGCACAAGCTGCTGGATTATTGGCAAACACTCCTCCATCCACTAACACTCTTTTCTCTTGCTTAACTTCTAAATACTTAGGTGCAAAGTATGTTGGTGCTGCTGTTGTTGCTCTGAGTGCATCTTTTAGCTTGATGAAATTCCTATTTTCTCTCCAACTTTTAAGGAAAAATGGACAGTTGTTGTGTATATCATAACTGGTAAGCAGTAGATTACTTGAAACATCAGCAATAGTACTTTCGCCGAAGTATTTATCGAGTACGCATTTTAAATCAGGCTTTGGTTCTTATTTTATGATAATTAACATAATGATAATAAATTATTAAATGGTAAACTATAATATTTATTCCTTAATTTACCGTTGTGTAATAAGCCCTTACACAGTAAGCTCTTCGCGATCTGTAAATTTATTAACACTACTTTCTTCAAGTGAATTTAAAGGTTTATTACAATAGTATATGATCGCAGCAGCAACTAGACAACAAGCTCCAACTGCTATTCCCACTGCTAGCATTTCCAAGTAAACTGCAATAGCTATCCCTGTAGCAACTCCGGTTATTGCTAACATAGCAGCAGCTATCACAGGCAACTTACTTTTTGCATTTTGTAGAGCAGGGTTGTTTTTGCCTGGATAACTAGGTTGTTTGCTGTTACCTTGAACATTATTTACTCGGTTAGAGTCTTTACTAGCTACTAAAGGTACCCCTGTTGGTATTAGTTTTGGTTGTGTATCTTTTTTACCACTATTCTTATCTACACTTTTAGGCGCAGCTAGTTGAACAGATGGCGCAGTAACACCTCCATTGTTTGGATTAGTAGACTGCTTGCCGTTGGTTTTGATATCACTTTTTTGTTCTAGAATTGGTATTTTAACATTTTCATTTGTAACAGCTATATTATATTGATTGGATACTTGATCACTGCCAGTTCGTGATTCATTTAACTGAATTTTACTTAAATTACTATGATTATCATTACTTATAGAAGCTTGACTTACTGTAGCCACATCATCTTTGATCAATGTAACTGAAGTAGTTTGTGCAGCAAGTTCTTCCGGAATTATAGGGATTGCTTGTTGAACAGGAATTTGTTTATCCTCACCATCACTACTGATAATAGAGGTTGATTGATCATTTATAGTAGTGCCAACACCTTCATCGTTAATATTAGCTGTAATATTAGAATGATGTTCGTTAAGGATTTCTAAAGTTTGTTCTGGACCACTAGAATGTTCACCGCTGCGTTGAGTATTATTAACTTGTGCTTCCTCTGAGTTTGTATCTTGACTTTCTACTGTATCATAAAAATGTTCATCATTCTCTGATTGATCCATAAGGGCAATACCACTATCTTCCTGAATTGGTTGATCACCTTCGTTTACAAGTTGAACATTATTACCCCTAATATTTACTAAACTTTTCGGCTGTACTACTTGTATGGAATCCTCTCGTATTACATGTCCAGCTAACTGAATAGGAGCTTGTTCATTCTTACCACTTTTTTGTTCTAAAATTGGCACTTTAACAGTAGAAAAATCATTAATAGCATTAGCTAGAACTGAATTTTCTTTATTAAATAGCACTTTTAGACTTTCTTCATTAATCAAATGCAAATTAAGTCCATAGGTATTACCATTAGGGAGAGAAAGTTCGGCTTCTCGATCAGACTTTTTAAAAATTTGAGCAACACTCTGACCATTAAGGAGAAAAATTTTAATTGTTCTGTTGTTAGGCAAATTCTTTAATGCCTCAATAGTACTAACAGTCCCTCCACGAGGAACAACCTGTTGAGTACCCAAAGTTGCAACATGCAAATCTCTTGCATTTCCTGTTTTGGTAATAACATCTCCCATACCGTAACCTGTACTTGCTACAAGCTCTTTTTCATTACTTGCTACAAGCATTTGTTCAGGAATTCCTGGAGTGTTACTGCTACCAGCTTTTTCAGAATTCATTTGCTGATTCTCATCACTCTGCACTGCGATTTGTACATTATTATTGCTATGATCACCTAAAGATGAATTTGTTGAAGAAACTTCAGCTATTGTTAACGTTGAGATAGCTGTGGTAGAAGAAGAACCTCCATTAAGTTTATTACTCTTTTTCTTCATAAGTGCCAAGCTTCCTGGATAGTTATCAACTAAGGTTTTCAATAGCCCCAGACTAATAGTGTTTCCACTGAGATAATAATTATTGTTAACAAAAAAAGCAATATCAGGAAGGTTAACTTTTAACCCTTTACTTCTTCCATGTCTATGTAAAGATGGCATCACAAAGGTTATAAACTCATCTCCACCAGGTTTAGAATCCTCATAAATTACTACTTTCTGTTCATTACTAGATCCAGAATGTTTCATCATTTCAGAAAGCGAAGCATCTTTATGTTTATTCTTTACTTGTTTAAAATATTGTTTATCACCATTTGAATGGGTGTTTGGAATGAGGTAACTTGGTGCAGTGAATACATTATACAATACTGTAGCAAGGTAAGAAGGATAATAGTATATAGATACGTTATTATCAGACTTAAATTTGTCAGGTTCAATATTTGCAATAAGATTGCGATACACGTCCAATGGATGAGCATAAAGTGAAGAACTACTACTTATTCTTAATTGTTCACCCACGTGTTTATAACCCATAGAACCAAGTGGTAATGAAGGTATGAAATCTGATTGATTAACTACTCTAATAGTTTTCTTTCCAAGGCGCTCTTCATAAACCTCAGCAGCAGCAGAATCGAAAACCCTTGGAGAAGCAAAAGTTGCAACATGCAAATCTTCTGCACCCTCTCTTACACTTAAACATAGAGCAGCTATGGTGGCAATAGCACCTCCCATACTATGACCTGTAAGGTTAATTTTAAAATCTTTAATTTCTAACTTTTGATCATTAACATATCCTTTTAATATCTCATAAACACTGTCCCAAGAATCCTTAAATAAAGAATAAAAACCTGAGTGGATTTTTCCACCTTCAGGTAAAAGCCCATCTGAACTAGTCAAAATCATTTCAGCATCTTTCATGTAGTCAAACAAATTGCGACTACCGCGGTAAACTATAGTTATTTCCTTGTCTTTTATAAAAACATAACCAGCATGTCGATATAGTTGTCCACTATCACGCATATTATAGAATTGAATTATTTTATAACCTTCTTCCTTAAGTTTAGCTGGAACTCTATAAGATCTTTCCTCTAACTCAGAAAACTTTTTATTATTAAGATTATAATCACCAACATAATAGCCTACCTTAACAAAATTGATGATTTCTAATAACTTCTCTTGGCTAAATCCTGCAATTTCGGTTTTATTTGGTCCTAAAACACCTGGCCTTTGCTCTTCTTGAATATCAGTTATTTCAAATTCATTTTGTTCTAGACTTGAATCATCTCCATTAGGTTCCTCATTAAACTGACCGGCAACATTATTATCTACACTTATAGAAGTATGACAAGCGTTTTGATATCTTTGTTGGATGGTTAAAAACTCCACTCCTGAATTTTCAGCGAGTTTCAATATAAAATTTGTATACACATTTTGAATAATTGAGGAATGTTTTTCACGTATAACATTATCTAAAATAGTAACTGGACTATTTTGCAAGAAGGTCAGCCTATCTGTATCGCCTAAAAATTTAGGATCATTTTTAATTAAATCTAGTACTTTTATTATAAAATCTGTACTGCCAGTACATGAGGCGGCTTGCAAAACTAGGTCATAAATCTTTTGTTTTTTTTCCTTACGTCCATTACCTGCACTATCAATATTTTTTAGAACCTGGTTTTTAATTTGTTCAATAATTTTCTCATCTGCAAATGCTTCTTTATAGATTTCTTGAATTATTGGATCTTTCTTTTCAATACGTTCTCTGCACAAGTACTCAACAATTGAAACATGCTCCTGACTTATTGCAGTTTCTAAAAAAGTAACAATACACTTTTTTAATAGATCTTTTTTAGCCTGATCATCAATACATCTTTCAAGTGAATCCAGTACTATCTTCATAAAGTCTTTATTTTTAGCGAGAGATGCTGTTTCAAGCACACCATATAAAGGGTCAAAGCTACTTGTTTGCAACACTTGTTCAAGATCTTTTAAGACATACTCAATAAGAACTGTATTTAGTAATTCTCGCTCTTGTCTTAGTGCTATAACTGAGAAAAAGCCAATCTTATTAGGTTCAACAAGTTGTACAACCTGATTTTTTAATTCAATATAAAGGTCAGGAAATCTCTCTATAAAAGCTGCAATATATTTTTGACTGCCAATAAGTAGAGGTAAAAGACTCAAATTTCCTTCAGCAAAAAGTATGTCCTGGTATTTTTCTGCAAGTTTGTTATTAGCTGCAATTGCTGAAAGTACCAGCTCTTTTGCTGGATAACTATTTACTTGATCAAAACTATATTGTGACAGTATATTTGAATGTATATGCCGGTGATCGCCTCTGTTTTGTAAGTCTAAACCGAGTTGCTTTAAACAAGAATCTCTGAAGCTTTCGTTATCTAGTGTAACAGGTTGGCCTTCATAATCTTCAATGTCTTGTACAATTCTATCTAATTCTTCATAATTATTATATTCTATGGCATTATTTAGAATATCTATTATTTCAGCAAAAGTTAAACTTTCAGGAATTACAACAAATGGATCTTCGACTTCAATACCCGAACCCCCAGAATTTTTCCTACTTTTAACTTTATTTTCTTCTGTAGCATCTGCTGCTGGTAGCATGAGCCCACCAAATAAATTCCAAGCCATGTTCCCCTCCTACTAAAACAATTTAACTAAGTATACCACTAAACAGTAATTTTGCCAAGCAAACCTTTTAACCCCAATTATGTATGGTCCCAGAGAGTGATGAATTGTAAATAAATTAGGAGCACTGGTTACATATAAATTCATAAAGTTTTGAGAGTTTTAAGAACCTGTTAAGGATCTCGAAAATATGAGGTAAAATAAGCATAGTTAAGAAAGAGGTATATCTA
>NZ_JAPQLG010000010.1:0-3839 GCF_028982005.1 Wolbachia endosymbiont of Drosophila bocki
CACCAGCTTGCAAATGATTGTCCTTTCCTTCATTTCTCTCCTATTACGAAGATTTTAAACAGGTTCTTATGATTTTAGTACTTTCTCCCTCCACAGAGATTTCAGGAGAGAGTATGCTAACGTTTGGCATTTCAATGCATATGTCTATTCTATCAAGCAATGGGCCTGATATTTTGTTTTTGTAATCTGTGCCACACTTTGGAGCTTTGTTGCACGATCTGCTTGCATCACCTAAATAACCGCACCTGCAAGGGTTCATTGCAGCAATCAGTTGAAAATTTGCAGGGTAGGTTATGTGAGCATTTGCCCTTGCAACGGTAACTTTTCTATCTTCAAGTGGTTGGCGCAGAGAATCAAGCACAAGTCTTGGAAATTCTGGCAACTCATCAAGGAATAACACGCCATTGTGAGCCATGGTAATTTCTCCAGGTTTTGCATTCTTTCCTCCCCCTATCATCGCTGGCATAGAGCATGAATGATGAGGTTCACGAAAGGGACGAATTACTTTGAATATTTCATTACCAGTTTTTGTTATGCTGGAAATAATATTAACATCAATCATCTCCTGTTCGGTTAAATCAGGCAGCAATCCTATAAAGCGCTTAGCAAGCATTGATTTTCCAGTACCAGGAGGGCCAACAAGAAGCATATTATGCCCACCTGCTGCTGCAATTTCAGCTGCTCTTTTTGCAACAACTTGGCCTTTAATATCCTTCATATCGGGAACCAATCTTTTTTCTTTGGGTGCATCACTATATTTAAAAATTACTGGCTGAATTAATTGCTCACCCTTAAAGTGTCTGATAATATCAGTTAATTTCTCTATAGCTAGAATTGAAACATTCTTTACCCATGAAGCCTCTACTCCATTTCCCCTTGAGCAAATTACTCCTTTATTTGCCTGTTTTGCATTGATCGCTGTTGGCAGCACTCCTGAAACTGGAATAACTCTGCCATCAAGGGCAAGCTCACCCATAATGATATAAGACTGAACTTTTTCAACTGGTATCACATTCATTACAACAAGTAGTCCAATAGCAATAGCCAAGTCATAATGACTACCTTCTTTCAGTAAATCCGCAGGGGAGAGATTAACTATAATTCTTTTTGGAGGTAGTAGTAGATTGATTGAATTTAACGCTGCTCTGATGCGTTCTTTGGATTCCGCAACAGTTTTGTCTGGCAATCCAACAATATTAAAAGCTGGAATACCATTTGCCATATGAATTTGTGCATTGACATTTACTGTGCTAATTCCCTGAAGCGCAACGGTATTTATATTTGCAATCATAATATATTATATAAAATTGTTAATACAATATATTAAAGAAGCGATGAAGTAAAGGCTACAGCAATTAAAGATGGCTTAACTTAGCAAAAAAGTGTAGTATTCTATCACTTTGCTGATTACAAATGTTTATAAGGATAATCACTTTTTTCTTACTATATTCAAGTACGGCTTTTTGTAGTGATTGTAATTTTAATTTACCATACTGTGGGCTCAGTTGTAATCTAGATCTATCATATAGAAATTTAAGTAATATAAAAAAATTATTGAACAACGACGATAAGTTTGTTGCGCTTACGTTTGATGATGGACCGTCTAACAATAGAGTAAACGATATTATTAATGTTCTGGAAAGCTATGAAGCAAAAGCAACATTTTTTGTGCTTGGTGAACGTATAAATGAAAAAACGTCTGAAATAGTAAAGAAAATTCATGAATCAGGTCATGAGTTAGGCGATCACTCTTGGTCGCATAGGAATTTGACATCACTTTCAAGTGAGGAACAATTGCAAGAATTGGAAAAGACAAATACAGCAGTTAAAAATGCAATAAAACAAGATGTAAAATGGTTTCGTCCGCCATATGGATGTTATGACGATAATCTGATTGAAAATACTGATCAATTAAATATGTATTCAATATTATGGACGGTTGATTCGCTAGATTGGCAAGGTGATAAGCCGGAAACTTTAGTTGAAAGAGTTTTAAGTAATGTACATAATGGAGCAGTTATACTGTTTCATGATCACAATAACAGGTCAAACACAATTGAAGCTTTACCTCATATTATTAAAATACTAAAAAAATCAGGTTATAAGTTTGTGACCTTAAGTGAGTGGGAAAAAAGGGTTTGTAATACGGTAAAAGCCAGAAGTGTAACAATAAAAGAGGGGAAAAAAGTGCGTTTTGAAGGAATGTTATGTGGACAAAAAACAAAGTCTTTAACCGCAGAGCATTCATATTAGGTGGTATTCAGCTTACCATTTCTGCGGTTTTTAGTTGCAGGTTATATAATTTACAAATACGAAACAGACAAAAGTACGAAGCACTATCTAATAGTAATAGAATAAGAGTTGCTACTATTATGCCTAAGCGGGGCAAAATTTTAGATAGGAATAGCATTGAACTTGCGGTAAACAAAATTTCGTATGTTGTTTTGTTTGATGGTTCTGGTAAGGAAGTTGATTTGCAGACATTATCAGAAGTCGAGTCTAAAATAGCAAAATCGTCAGAAAAAATAACTGCTCTTTATAAACGTTATTACCCGTTTGGTTCAATGTGTTCTCATGTAATCGGATATACAAAAAGACAGCAAGGCATAAGCGAAGTAGGAATCAGCGGTATTGAATATACATATGATCATATATTGAAAGGCAAGTCAGGAAAATCTGAGCAGGAAATAAATTCTGAAAAACGCGTCATAAAAGAATTATCAAGCATACCACAACAAGACGGACAAGATGTACAACTGACAATTGATATTAATCTGCAAGAGAAAACCGCAGAGGTATTTAAAGATCACCAGGGCTCCGCAGTGGTAATTGGTGTAAATAATGGAGAAATTTTAGCATTATATAATTCACCTTCTTACGATAATAATCTTTTTGCTAGCAGGCTACCAAATGAGACTTGGGAAAACTTGAATGCTCCTTCATTACCGCTTGTGAATCGTGCGTTATCATATCAAATTCCACCTGGTTCAATATTTAAAGTAATAGTTGCGCTTGCGGGTTTAAAAGACGGGATAATAACACCAGAAGAGAAATTCTCGTGCAAGGGCTATATGAAAATAGGTGAGCGGAAATTTCGTTGTCTGAAAAGCAAAGTCCATGGGTATGTATCTTTAAATGAGGCAATGGCATTATCATGCAACACTTACTTTTATAATATAGGGAAAAAAATAAGTGTAGACTCTCTGGTAGAAATGGCCAGAAAATTCGGTATTGGAAGTGGGCCACTGATTGGAACGTTTAAAGAAGAAGCTCCAGGGCTGTTGCCAGATAGAGATTGGCGTACACGAAAGCTATATTCGCAGTGGTATTTAGGTGACACTATCAACTTAGTTATAGGACAAGGGTATATGCTTACAACACCACTACAGCTTGCAGTTCTTGCAGCGAGGATTGCAACAGGAAAAGAGGTAATTCCCCGCATTAAGATGAATGAAACAATACAAGATTTTCCCGATATTGATGTGGATTGTGAGCATCTTAGCATAGTTCGAAAAGCTATGTTTGATGTGGTGAATTCTAAAACTGGAACCTATAAGAAAGGGCTAAGCGGTATACAAATTGCCGGTAAAACCGGTACACCAGAGATAAACTCTAAGGGTGAAAGTCATAAGTTATTTATCGCTTATGGCCCTTACCATAACCCGCGCTATGCAATCTCTGTGTTTATAGAACACGGCAAAGCCCCACGCCAAGATGTTGCTATAGCTAATGAAATATTTCAGTATATGCTTGAAACTATGAGTATTAAACTTCTTGCATAACCATATAACAAACTTTTATTGGGAATAGAAACGAAAAAACTTACTTGACACCCTTCG
>NZ_JAPQLG010000011.1:0-3088 GCF_028982005.1 Wolbachia endosymbiont of Drosophila bocki
GTCAGTAGCCACCAGATTTTTTCAGTTCCTATGCAACAAAGCCATCCCAGTGTCAGGCACTGGGATGACAGAAGAGGGTTTTACAAGCACTAATGTTAGTACTATAAATGTAAGCAATTTAGCACTGGTTGGAAAAGGGATAGTAAAATTTCAGAGTGCCGAACTTATAGATAAAAATAAATATAAGCTTAGCAATCTAATTAGAGGGCAAGAAGGCACTAAAGAGTATCAGCACACTGCAGGTGAAAAATTTGTTCTACTTGATGATTCAATAATATCTTTCGAAGTGCAAAGGGGAAAAAAGTTTTACCTAAAAGCAGTGACTTACGGTGACTCGCTGGAAAATACGGAAGTGAAAGTGATGAATTCATTTAGTAATTGAAATTTAATAAAGTAAGTGCTAGAATTAACATACAGGTGTTAATGGTAGAGATATAACATGTCAAAGGAAATGGTCAGTGCGTTGAAAGCTGAAGTGAAGAAGCTCAAATATGCTGATTTCAAAGCTAACACTTGGGACGAAGTAATTTCTGGTGAGGGAACATATAAGGATCTTAATAGAACACACGGCCTTGCTATTAACGGACAAAAAATAACTAACGAATTTATTAACGATCTGTATTCAAAACATAAAAATCTAATTCTACGGGATGAAAACGGAAAAGGGAATTATCGTCCATTTCTCAGACAAATTTTTACAGAAATGTTTAAACACGTTGGTGGAACAATTCCCAATAACTCTATTATTGAGGAGTTAATAAATAACTATTATCAGGGCGGATATACTCATTTTCTTCCTAATGATATGAGTCAAGCTCTTGGATCTTTTCATTTGTCAATGCAAAGCAACTGTATGACAAGAGAGTATATTATGGATCATCGTGAACCCAATTGTATAAAGCTTAGTTTTAGCATGAAATATACAAAAATGCTTAACTATGATGATTGTACATATATCGAAACACCAGGTTTTTGCAGTTCAGCGGAGTTTAAACTGAAATGTGAAGATAAAAATGTAACATATGAAGATGGTAAAGTACTTCTTACCATTCCTAAAGAGCTAAAAAACTACAAAGTAAGTGGTAGGAATTTGTTTGATGTTATTGTTGAATATTTTCAGAAGCTTTGCGAAAAATTGGGCTTTAAATTTGAGACAAAAGTGGAACATAGTCTTGGTGAACCACTAAAGGTAGTAAGTGAGGCAAATGCATCTTCTGTTGAAGACTTAAAGCTTAAAATGAATAATCAAAGGTAAAATATTGAAATTCGTGCTTTTCATGATTTTAGCTTAAGATTTCAGTGTCCGCTACTCGAATGACATCGTTTACTATGTAACATTGTACTTATACTAATGAAAAAAATACATTATAATTAAGTATATTTAATCCAGTAAATCATTAAGTGAAAACAGCTCTTTCGCAAGATATCATCTCTCTTATTATGATATTGTCTGTAGCAATTGTCGATATGGCAACTGATTTGTACTCAGTTGCACTACCAAGCATTGCCAATTATTTTAAAGTAGAAGGCAGTGTAGTGCAGCTTACAATTAGCTTGAATCTAGTTGGATTTGCGGTGTCTGGATTAATTTATGGTCCATTGTCGGACCATTATGGTAGGCGTCCAATGATGCTGATTGGTATGACAATTTTTACTTTGGCAAGTGTCATATGTTATATAGCCGACAGTATTGCGCTCTTGATACTAATTCGCTTCATACAAGGAACAGGGGCTGGTGTTGCAGGTGTTGTTGGGTATGCAGCAATAAGGGATATGTACTCAGGTAGTGAATACTCGAGAGTAATTTCAAAATTAAATATGGTTGTGGCACTCTCACCTGGAATAGCTCCAGTGGTGGGCAGTTATATAATTTCACATGGTTATCATTGGAAATTTTTGTTTTTTATTATGTCACTCGCAGCAATTGCTATACTTATTTTTATCTACTTTAAGTTACAAGAAACACTCACTGTAAATAAAAATGAAACCAGTATAACTAACATAACTACTAATATCTTCAAGCAATATATATCAATATTTAGAAATTATCGTTTCCTTGGGTTTTCAGCCATTCATGGATTAACTTTCATGTGGCTTTGGGCATACATTGCTAACTACCCGTTCATATTTGAATTGATGGGCATTGAAGTACAGTATTTTGGCTACCTCATATCGATCATAGTCATATTTTACATAATTGGAACTTTAATTAACAGGAGATATGTGCCGAAAATAGGGGTGAGTAAAATGCTAATAATAGGTTTGGTGTTACCGATAATATCCGATAGTTTATTGGTATATTTTTATTTCGCGGACAAGTTGAATATATTCATTCTTCAAACTGTTTGGATTCCAGCCAATATCGGACTTGCATTAATAATAAGCAATAACGTAACTTCTGCTTTAGAAACGATCAAAGGTATAGGGCTTGGTAGTGCAGTCCTCTCATTCTGCAATATGATGTTTGGGGCTATTGGAATATATATAGTAGGAAAATTTTTTCGCTATGGTATTTTACCAAATTTACTATTAACAATAGCATGCTCTACAATTGCAATTCTTATGTACAGCCAGCTCAAATGTACTGAAAAACACAGGGAATAACCATTATTTGCGTGATCCAGGAACATAGAGCTCATGGGTTATTAATGACTTTATCATGATAATATAATTTTACAGGGGGTGAGAGCTCATAGATTATTAACGACTTTATCATAACAATATAGTTTTACAGGAGGTATGGGATGAGCAATTCAAACAGAGATATAAATGCTGAATTACGTAAGGCTGCTCTAGAAGGTAATATTGAGAAAGTAAAAAGTCTAATAAGTGAAGGAGCAAAGGTTAATGTAAAAGATCAAGATAACAAGACTCCTCTACATTTGGCTGCTGAAAAGGGCCATAAAGGGGTAGTAGAAGTTTTACTAAATAATGGGGCAAATGTTAATGCAACAAATGAGTTAAAAGAGACTCCTCTACATCGGGCTGCTAAAGAGGACCATAAAGGGGTAGTAGAAGTTTTAGAACCTGTTTAAAATCTTCGTAATAGGAGAGAAATGAAGGAAAGGACAATCATTTGCAAGCTGGT
>NZ_JAPQLG010000012.1:0-716 GCF_028982005.1 Wolbachia endosymbiont of Drosophila bocki
ACCAGCTTGCAAATGATTGTCCTTTCCTTCATTTCTCTCCTATTACGAAGATTTTAAACAGGTTCTTAAAGGGAAATAATACCATATCCTCATATACGTTACTTACAAACGTCTCTCTCCCTACTTTATCTTTATGTTCCTTTGGAATAGGCCAGTGAATATTTATATCTGATGCATTACCTTTGTAACTAATAGACGTGGGAAGGCCAAAATCTCCAGGATCTTTATAATATATGTGCCAGCCTGGTTCTACTGTAACCTTTATTGCACCTTTAAGAGTGAAGCTTGCTTCATTTATCTCGCCAATAAGTAAATCAAATTTTGCAATTTCCTCGTCAGCATATAGTTGAGTGCAAGAAAAAAATAAAAACAATATTAAATATATATGTATTTTCATTAAGGTAAATTTCTCCTTTTATAGAGAAAGTGATTTAGATTTTAATTGTTATATTTAATAGCATTATACAGATTATTTATTAACATAGCATTATGCTATAGCTAAACTGACTTACAACAATCTAAAAAACGACAAATTCGTCATTCCGCTACTTGTTAGCGGAATCTATGCCGCGAATGAATCCACAACTGTACGAACATTGTGATTTTGGCCCATAAGGAGGGTGTCATGCCAGTGCGTGACACTGGCATGGCTTTGTTGCATCACACTTTATGAGATGGTGATTTATGGTAAATTCATGTAACTATCTCAAATTTAG
>NZ_JAPQLG010000013.1:0-1418 GCF_028982005.1 Wolbachia endosymbiont of Drosophila bocki
ACCAGCTTGCAAATGATTGTCCTTTCCTTCATTTCTCTCCTATTACGAAGATTTTAAACAGGTTCTTAAATAACATAAGAAGTACAAACTTGACCCAAACAAGATAAATGAAAACACTTGATGAGCTATGGCAATGGCTATTGGTATGTGTAACAAAAGAGTAACCACTCCTAAAATTATCTGAATGATGATGGAGAGCAGCATAATATATACCGGTTTTACGCTAGCATTTTTTACTGTGAGTATTACTACCAAAGTTAGTATTAGCAATGCCAGTGCTCGATGTATAAATTGCACTGTCGCTCTGTTCTCAAAGATATTCAGCCATATAGGGTGTAAGAAAAATAAATCTTCTGGAACGATTTGTCCGTCCATTAGTGGAAAGGTATTGTAAATCAAACCAGCATTTAATCCCGCAACAAACGCACCGAAAATTATTTGTATTACAATTAGAATCAGAATAAGTATTGTGTAATATATACTACTGTTAGTAGATTGAAATCCTGTCATCCGAGTAGCTGACACACAACCGTACGAACGCTTACTTTTGAAAATAAATTGCACAGCAAATGGTGTCATGAAAGTAGCTGACACTGGAATCCAGCTTTTACTATGCAGCCACTTATTTAAAGTTAAGTTTTCTGGATCCCAGTGTCTGGGCACTGGGATGACATCTTTCTTGGTGAAAATTACTCTTATACTGCAATGTTCGTATAGTTGTGTACGTAACACTGGGATCCATATTTGGTAATCAAAAAATTGATATGACAATAATGCAAAGATAATTAATGCTAATAATAAGTGAAGTGCAAGCCTATAGTGGCTAACATGAGGTTCAGTTACTAAACCACTTTTAACCATATACCAACCAGCAAAAGCTTGTAAAGCTCCAAATAATAATGCCACAAACAGCTTTATTACTACCTTTTTAGATATTTTTCTTCTTAATGTAAAATATATAAATGGCAGGACAAAAACTAAACCTGTTAGTCTTGCAACCAATCTGTGTATATATTCTATTAAGTATATAGCGCGAAACTCCTCCATACTAATACCATAGTTAAGTGCTTTATATTCAGGTGTAGCTTCGTATTTTAATTTTTCTTGTAGCCAATCTTGTCCACTCAGTGGTGGCAATGTTCCAGTGATGGGTTTCCACTCTGTGATTGACAATCCTGCTTTTGAAAGTCTGGTAAATCCACCAATTCCTACCATAAGAATTACCATGACCGAGCAGAGAAAAAGCCAAATGGCTACAGGTTTTGCTTCCATAAACCATGTTTAGTTTTGTTCCATTGCTCAGGGTAAAGAATAAACTCCCACAAGGCAAGAAAAGCTGCAACACTATGTAGCAGACTATAGACCGGAAAAAATATCGATACTATATAAAAATAAAAAGGCATCTTTTGCTGTTTGAC
>NZ_JAPQLG010000014.1:0-534 GCF_028982005.1 Wolbachia endosymbiont of Drosophila bocki
CGTTTAAAACATAAAAAACGCCAATATTTTAAAGCGGATAATAACCCCAGGGCTTCTTTTGCCTTTTTTTTCATTTGGTAAATTTCTTAATATTTATAGCTAAAGTAATTTAAAAGTCCGTGAAGGGTGTCATGCCAGTGCTTGACACTGGCATCCAGTTTTCCATATAATCTCATCAAAAATGTTTATTTTCTAGCTACTTTTATACTTATCAACCCAGTATGCTTACTTACAATTAAAATTTCTGGATCCCAGTGTCTGAGCACTGGGATGACAGCTAGCCTGACAACCGTCATCCCGCTACTTGTTAGCGGGATCTAGAGATACCGAGAATGAATCGCGGTATGACGTAGGACTGCTGTCATTCCAGTCTGGAATCTAGTTCTTATTGTACACTTACTTGGTAGAGTTAAATTTCCTGGATCCAAGTAGTCGGCTACTCGGATGACAGGAGAAGGTACTGCCGTCATAAAGGAACCAGTGTCAGCTACTTGGATGATACCTTTTTTCTACTTAGTTTGGGTTATGCAAGAA
>NZ_JAPQLG010000015.1:0-7768 GCF_028982005.1 Wolbachia endosymbiont of Drosophila bocki
TAGATATACCTCTTTCTTAACTATGCTTATTTTACCTCATATTTTCGAGATCCTTAACAGGTTCTTAGAAGTTTCTGCTTCAATATCAGAATTTTTATCCATATTTTCTATCACACTTGCCATAACAGTTTCTTGTTCATCTTCTGTTGGTTTTGTTTGTTTTTCAGTCTTATTACTGCTACTGTCAGTTTCCACAGTTACTTTTTTTACTTCTATATCTTTTTGAGCTTTCTCATTACTTTGCTTGTGTATTTCATCTCCATGCAATTTTTTCTGCAGAGCTTTTTTCGTATCAGCATAATCATCACGATTGCTTTGCAAAGCTGGTTTATAACTGCTGCTATCATCCGCTTGCATTTGATTTATATAGTTAGATTCTTCTTCCTGTATAGTATTTTTTGCGTTATCCTCACCAACCGTTCCTTTCTCCCCAGACTTGGCTTCACTCTCTACCACAACTTCTTCGTCTACTTGCTCATCATCAATTGTAAATTCAGTACCTATCTGATTGCTATCTTCCTCCAATTCATTAGATAATTTTTCAGATAGCTGGTCACCACTCAAATATGGTTCCTTTGAATATTTAGCATAATTATGGGGATCGGTTCTGTTTTCTGAATAAAACCCACTTTCAAAGTCTGAGTAGGAGCTTTGATTGAGCACAAAAAATAAGTTTTCATAATTAACCAGCATATCACTATCAGGGCTAACAAAATTTAAATATTCATCGCCTTCCCATTCTGGGTGGTGTCTATACTCTGCTATGTAGTATTTACTAGAGTCGAGAGGTATCTTGTCACCTTCTTCCCCATCAAGTTGTAAAACTACTGCTGAATGCCCATTACCTAAATCATTACCTTTTACCACTTTGAATATTTTAATCTCATCCTTTTCTACAAGTTCTTTTAACTCCTCGTTCTTTTCATTTAACTCTTCCTCCCTTTGTCTTTCTGCTTCTCTTTCTCTTGCCAATCTTTCTGCTTCTTCATCAGCTTTCTTCTGCAGTTGTGAGAATACATTTTGTAATATATCTTGTGTGGTTAAGCTATTTGTGTTGCTTAAAAAATTATCTAACACATTTGATGCAATTGGTGACAATTCACCGTGATCATCAAATACTTTTTCCTTTGCTTTATCATAGTGATTTGGGTTATAGATTGCATACAGAGGATAAAAACCATAATCTGCAATTGACGCTCCGTCAGGTGATAGTTCCATTGAGAATCCATAGTAATTAAGTGGAAGATTGGAGGTTAAATATTTACCGTTATCATCCCTAACGTGTAGCTCACTTCTACCATTGTGCTCACTATATTTGTTGTAGTAGATATAAAGATTCTCATGGTTAAGATTGAAGTGATCATCTAGATTATCGAATTGAATTGTACTGCCAAGCTTCTCCCGCAAAAGATTTTTGCTTTCATCTGTAAGCTTTATATGTGCAGAAAAGTAGTATCGATCTATAGGTTCGCCTTTTTCTATTTCAAAGTTCAAAGTAATCTTGTCGTTGACCATTGGTAGCCTCCACAAATTCTATAAATCATTTTATTTATCAATCATACGGTCTGTACTATGAAAAATGTGTTAAACATTAAGATTTTCTCTGTACCGATTCATCTATATTGCCAAGCTTAATAAAGTTACAAGCTCTTTAAAACAATGTTAAACTCAATCACTATGGCAAAAACAGTTGACGTATTACTACCACTTCCAATTGATCAGTTATTTTCATATGCAATTGAGGAAAGTACTGAGATTTTACTTGGAGATTACGTAGTAGTGCCATTTGGCAAAAAACGCTTAATCGGAATAGTTTGGAAATACAGTGATAAAAGTAACCGAGAATTAAAATTTATTGAGCAAAAAATCGATTTACCAAATATTAGACCAAAATTGATTGCATTTGCAGAGTGGGTTGCGCAATACAACTTGATACCTATTGGTATGCTTGCCAAAGTGATAATGGGAGGAGTGTTAAAAGTAAATCACATAGATAAATTGGTTTGTGTTGAACAAAAGCAGGAAACAAGTGAAATAAGCTGCAAATTGAGTCCTGAACAGCAGGTAGCTAGTGATAAAATAATCAGCAATTTGAACGAATATTCAGTGACTTTGCTTGACGGTGAGACCGGGTCTGGAAAAACCGAAGTTTATCTCTCTGTGATTGCACAATTGATTAAGAATTACACTGCCGTTCCAAATGCTGCTCAGACTTTACCATCCCAGTGCCCAGAGACACAACTGTACGAACATTGTGATTTGGGTCTACCAAGAGGGTGTTATCCGAGTAGCCTGACACTGGGATCCAGTTTTTCATATAACCTCATTACAAATGTTTATTTTAACTTAAAACAAATACCTAATTTACAATCAAAATTCCTGGATTCCAGTGTCAAGCACTGGAATGACACCTTTATACTCAAGGCAAAACCCACTATAACATTTAGCATACCGTCTTTGCCACGTACTAGTATGACACCAGAATATGTTGAAATGACATCAGGAGAAGGTAATGCGCAAGTGCTAATCCTCTTGCCTGAAATTGTTTTAACTTCACAATTGGTAAACCGTATTCATGGTCAGATATCAAAAAACTTAGTTGAATGGCACTCAGAGCTCACTCCAAAAACTCGCCGGAATAATTGGCTCAGTATAGCGAATGAAAATGCGCAGATAATTATTGGTGCACGGTCAGCGCTTTTTTTGCCTTATAAAAACCTAAAATTGATTATCGTTGATGAAGAGCACGACTCATCTTTTAAACAAGAACAGGGAATTATATATAATGCTCGAGATATGGCGATAATCTTAGCCAAATTTGAAAATATTCCGATTATTTTATCATCAGCTACTCCACTGCTTGAAACGATTCATCATGTTAAAAACGGGAATTACAATCATGTAAAGCTAACTAAACGATTTGGTGGTGCAGAATTGCCACTCATTAAAGTAGTAGATATGAGGAACAACAAGCAATGGATCTCCTCTGAGCTTTTTGAAAGCATCAAACAAACCATAGAGAAAAAACAGCAGGTTATGCTTTTTCTAAACCGCAGAGGGTATGCACAACTGGCAATTTGTAAAAAGTGTGGATATAAAATTTCCTGCTTAAATTGTGCTGTTTGGCTTACATATCACAAGAAAAAAAATGCTCTTTTGTGCCACCACTGCTCTTATCAATTGAAACTTCCAGAAAAATGCTCTAATTGCCAAAGTGAACAGCCATTGTCCCTCTACGGCATAGGAATTGAAAGGTTGCTTGAAGAAATAGTGAAATTAATACCAAACGCAAAAACTGCGATGATAAGCAGCGATCAGAAGTCGGTTAGTAACGTAATTGACTTGATATTGAAAGAAGAGGTGAACATTATAATCGGCACACAAATAATTGCTAAAGGGCACAATTTTCCCAAATTAACTTTGGTTGGAGTAATGAATGCAGATTTGAGTCTCGAAAATTCTGATTTGAGAGCAGCGGAAAAGACGTATCAATTATTGCACCAAGTTGCAGGCAGATCAGGAAGGTTTAATGAAAAAGGAATGGTAATAGTGCAAACTAATAATCCTGAAAGTTCAATAATAAAAGCATTGCTGCATCAAAAAAGAGACTCATTTTATGAAATCGAACTTAAGTCAAGACGCGAAGCCAAAATGCCACCATTTAGCAGATTAATAGCGCTTATAATTTGTGGTAAGAATCAGATTGCAACACAAAAAGCAGCGAATGAAATAGTAAAATCTCTTCTTTGTCATCCAAGTAGCTTAACTACTTGTATCCAGGAAAAAAATGTAGGTGTAGACAAAAAGGAATTTGAAATTCTTGGCCCATCACCAGCAGCAATAAATTTTTTAAATAATAAGTATCGGCATAGGGTATTATTAAAAATACACAATAAACACAGTTTATCTATACAAAAAAAGCTGAAATATTGGATTAAAAATTGTAACTTGAATTCGAGTATTGCAGTGATAATAGATGTTGATCCTGTGAGTTTTTTTTAACGAGTTCCGTTAAGCCTTCTTGCCAATTACCACAACATTCTCACTGGGAAAAAAATAATCAGGTACAGCCATATTTTTCGGTGCAGGACCCCCAATCACTCGGCCTGATGTATCATAATATGAACCGTGGCAAGGACAGAACCAACCATTACCATCTCTTGTAGCGTGGTCAACCGGTACACACCCAAGGTGTGTACATATTCCAAGCATAATTAACCATTCGTCTTTTCCTTCGTATACTCTCTGCTCATCTAATTGAGGATCCCTCAAGCTCTTCACATTCACAGCTCTTGCAGCCTCAATTTCTTGCTTTGTGCGTCTACGAATGAATACTGGTTTACCTTGCCACTTTACTTTTACTCCTTGTCCTTCCTGAATTCCAGACAAATTCACCTCCACTGTGGAAGTTGCTAGAACTTCAGCAGAAGGATTCATAGATTTAACCAGTGGCCAAAGTCCGCTTGCAGCTCCTATACCTGCCATAGCGCATGTAGTTAATGTTATAAAATCTCTCCTACTCTTATTTTTAGTAAGATCTTTAACAGGAGGTGTTTTTTTATCCTCTTTGTCTGCCAGTGGTTTTTTATTTTTAGTTAATTTTTTGTCCATTGATCTTTACTTAGCCATAAGTATATATTTTAATTTAAATACTGCGTATTAATCAACAAAAACTTGCGCTTTTTGTTTAACCTATACTACGGTTAAGAAGCGATAGAGTTTTCAACTTCAAAAATACTATCTTCAGTGGAATCAGGATCTTCAATTTTCGCTACTGACACCACTTTTTCTCTACTTTCTGTTTTAAACAGAGTGACTCCTTGAGTGCTGCGTCCTGCAATTCTAATCTCATTGACCGAAATGCGAATTAACTTTCCTTTACCTGTAATAAGCATTATATTATCACCCTGCTCAACTGGAAAACTAGCAACAACATTACCGTTTCTGCTAGTAGTAAGAATATTGGTGATACCAACACCACCCCTGTTAGTTACTCTATACTCATACGCAGAAGTTCTTTTACCAAAGCCATTTTCAGTAATAGTTAATATAAACTCCTCATTCACTGCAAGTTTTAAGAATAATTCGTTATCTATTCCTAAATCATTCAAAGTCTTTTCCAATTTAGAATCAATGGAGTTATTAATTGCAGTCCCCAGTCTTTTTGCAAGTGGAACTTTTAAGTAAAGTTCTTTTGTCTTTGTTGCTACACCTATCCCATTTAATATGGTCATGGATATCACGCTGTCATTCTTTACAAGTTTGATACCTCTTACGCCATCTGAATTGCGACTCTTAAATTGACGCACATCACTTACAACAAATCTGATACTTTTTCCAAGCGTTGTTGAAAGTAAAACATGGTCAATTTCATTACATACCTTAACCGATACTAATTTGTCTCCTTCATCGAGCTTTATTGCTATTTTTCCATTGCTTGGAATATAGTGAAAGTCCGCTAAGGAGTTACGCCTTATGTTTCCATAGGCAGTAGCAAAAACTATGTTTTGATTTTCGTCATTTTCACTTGGCAATGGCATGATATTAGTTATAGTTTCACCATCGCTAAGCGGAAATATGTTAACAAGTGCTCTTCCACGTGCGGTTGGCTCTGCAAGAGGTAACTTATAAACTTTTAATCTATAAACTCGACCAATGTTAGAAAAGAATAAAAAGCTAGTATGGGTATTTCCAACAAATAATTCTGTGATTACATCCTCTTCTTTTAATCCCTGTCCTAGCTTTCCTTTTCCACCACGACGCTGAGTTCTGTAGTGAGAAAGTTTTACACGCTTGATATAACCATTCATAGTTACGGTTATCACCATATCCTCTTGTGGAATTAGATCTTCAGCTTCAATGTCCGCGTCTGACTCTTCTATTGAAGTTTTTCGCGGCACAGCAAATCTGTTCTTTATTTCTTGTAAATTGTTTTTTATTTCTTTCATCAACTTCTCTTCTGAGCCAAGAAAAGCGATATATTCTTTTATCAGGTTGATCATTGAACTTAGCTCAGCTTCTAATTTGTCTTTTTCAAGGCCTGTTAAACGCTGCAGTTTCATATCAAGGATAGCCTTAATTTGTAGCTCAGTTAATCTATACACTCCATCTTTCAAAAAGCTTGCGCTATCTGAAATCAACTCAATAATAGTGTTGATTTCATTCGAAGTTTTCCATTCTTTATTTAAAAGTTCTCTACTTGCTTCCGCAGGATCTTTTGCACCGCGGATGATTTTTATCACTTCATCTATGCTGAGGACCGCAATGTAGAGCCCTATATATACATGAGCTTTTTCTCTCGTTTTTCTTAGACGAAATTCTGTTCTCCTGATTAACACTTCTTTTCTAAAGTCAACAAAAGCAGCTATGATTTCTTTTAACGACATCAAAGCAGGCCTGTTGTTATTGAGCGCTAAAGTGTTAACACTAAAACTACTTCTTAGTGGAGTTAGCCCCAATATTTGATTAAGTATAAAACTTGCCTCAGCATTTCTTCTGAGGTCAATTACTACTCTAATACCAGACTTATCGGACTCATCCCTAATTTCTGTTATGCCATCAATTCTTTTTTCTTTTACAAGCTCACCTATCTTCTCAATTAATTTTACTTTGTTTACCTGGTAAGGTATTTCATCAATCACTATTGCTTGCCTATCTTGTGGCAGGTCTTCTATGTGAGTCTTGCCTTGCACAACAATTGATCCACGACCCGTTGCAAATGCTGATCTTATTCCAGACCTTCCAAGAATCGTTCCCCCAGTTGGGAAATCCGGCCCTGGCATCACTTCAAGTAACTCATCAAAAGTAACTTCAGGATTATCTACATATAATATACAAGCATCTATTATTTCTCCAAGATTATGAGAAGGAATATTGGTTGCCATACCAACTGCAACACCACTTGCACCGTTTACCAATAGATTCGGAAACTCTGCAGGCAGCACAATTGGTTCTGTTTCATTTCCATCGTAGTTTGGCCTAAAATTAACTGTATCTTCATCAATATCATTCAGTAAAAAGTGCGACACTTTTTGAAGTCTTGCTTCTGTGTATCGCATTGAAGCTGGTGGATCTCCATCTATCGAACCAAAGTTACCTTGCCCATCAATAAGCGGTAAAAGAAGAGAGAAATCTTGAGCCATTCTAACCAAGGAATCGTAAATAGCTGCATCACCATGTGGGTGATATTTTCCCATTACATCCCCAACTATACGAGCTGCCTTTTTATATGGCTTACCGGCATCGAATCCAGCTCTTGACATTGCATATAATATGCGCCTGTGAACAGGTTTAAATCCATCCCGTACGTCAGGTATAGCCCGGCTTATGATAACGCTCATTGCGTAGGAGAGATAAGAATCTTCCAGCTCTTTTACTATTGAGATTGGTACTATATTATCCTGCATTTTTTATACTTTAATTGAAGTAATTAATAATACTAACATTCAGTTAAGCAAATGGGCAATGACAGACTTGAACTGCCGACCTCCTCGGTGTAAACGAGATGCTCTACCAGCTGAGCTAATTGCCCCTTTAGATCCAATTCTATAGCTCAATATTATTATTGTAAACAAAAATAGCAATAAATTGTATCCGTTCAGCAGAGTGGCAAAATAGGTAGACAAGGTGATCTAGAAAGATAATCATAGAGTAAATGTGAGGTAAGTCCTTACAATAAATGGTGTCATCCAGGTAGTCGACACTGGGATGGCTTTGTTGCATCGCTCAAGTGAAAAGAACTGGCAGTTACTGACAAAATTCATTATAA
>NZ_JAPQLG010000016.1:0-5093 GCF_028982005.1 Wolbachia endosymbiont of Drosophila bocki
CTATTTAAAACATCAAAAAACGCCAACTTAAAAAATGGATAGTGAATAATTAGCTACCCTAGGGTTTCTTCTGCCTTTTTTTCTGTTTAGTAAATTTCTTAAATATTTATGGCTAAACGACAATCGTCATCCCTGTAAAGGTCAAGTATCCCGCTACGTGTTAGCGGCTAAGAGATACCCGGCGGTATGACGGTTCGTGATGGCATGACGATAAGGTTCCAGTGTCAAGCGTTTGGCATGCAAATTTCCTTAAACGTTCGTAAGCTTAAAACTTTACTTTAGATCAAACTGCTGTATAGTGACTTTATAGCTTCAATTTTGTAATGAATATACCTAGTATGGAAAATTGTGATCTTCACAATAAAACCGTCTTACTCAGAGTTGACTTCAATGTCCCTACAAAAGATGGAGAAATTCGTGACGTCACTCGTATTTTGAGAGCATTGCCTACTATTCAGTATTTAGTGAATGCGAGTGCAAAGATTATTATTATATCGCATTTCGGACGCCCAAAGGCTAGAGACGATAATCTGTCACTAAAAAATATAATTGACATTTTATCACAGTTACTAAATAAAAAAGTGAAATTCATTGATGATTGCGTTGGTGAAAAAGTGCAAAAAGCAGTGAGTGCTGTGGATGCAGGAGATATAATATTACTGGAGAATCTAAGATTTTATGAAGGGGAAAAGGAGAATGATGCAAACTTTGCCAGACAATTAGCATCTCTGGCGGATATATATGTAAATGATGCATTTTCTTGCTCTCACAGAGCTCACGCTTCTATTTCACGCATTACAGAGTTTTTACCTTCCTATGCAGGATTTTGCTTGCAAGATGAGCTAAAGTATCTTGAAAAAGCTGTATCGTTTAAAGCTAAACCTATTACTGCGATAGTTGGGGGAGCTAAAATATCAACTAAAATAAAAGTGCTTATGAAGCTAACAGAAAAGGTTGATTACCTAGTTCTCGGTGGTGCGATTGCTAATAATTTTTTGTCATTTAGCAAAGTAAATATAGGAAAATCTTTCTTTCAAAATGGTGTTGACGACCTTCTACATAATATTGTTGAAACAGCAAATAAAAACAATTGCAAAATAATTGTACCGGAAGACGTTTTGGTTGCAATAAACTCTGATTACAGCACTAGTATTTCAAGAAAAACTGAGTCCATTTTGGACGGTGATATAATTTTGGATATCGGATCACAAACTTTGAGTACAATAAGCAGTATAATAGCGAGCAGTAAGACTCTGCTGTGGAATGGACCTATTGGTGTTTTTGAACATTCAGCTTTTGCAAATGGTACAATAGGGGTAATGAAAGTCGTAAGTGACTTAACGCACAAAGGAAAGTTAACCAGCATAATAGGGGGAGGTGATAGCCTATCTGCAATAAGCGCTGCAGGCCTTACCGATAAGGATTTTACATGTGTTTCCACTGGTGGAGGAGCGTTTTTAAGTTGGCTGGGTGGTGACGAAATGCCAGGAGTTGCTGCTCTGCAAAAATGATTAGATTAAAACTTTTTTAAATTGTTTCTTGCAAGCTAGCTTTTTTGTGAACGTGATTATGTCGAAGACAGTTAAACTAATTTTGCGTTTAATAATACCAATAATAGGGTTTATTTTTTATATTATGGATCATTATTTTCACACCGGCTATGTAGAAGAAAATGTTGAGGTCAATTTTGAACCATTTTTCAGTTCACAACCAGCCACCGTTTCCAGAATTAACTGACTTTGATAGAGGAGTGTTGAAAGTTTGTGGAGATTGGGGAGCACATCCAGATAAAGAAGATTTCAAAATTTTACTTAGTTGTCCGCAGCATCAAGAAGTAGTGAAAGGAATATATAAGTGATTACGCCAGATGCGGATTTGGAGTTACTTAAAGATGAACTGGCTAACATTTGGTTTACAAATAGTGAAAGTGAAAAAGAAACTATAGGGTTTGGACATATTTTTTGTGGTGAGCCAAACGATAAACTAGGTGGTATGCATTTTGTAGGTAGATATGTTGAAGCTCAAGAAGATAAATGGGCAGGTGCAATTTGGAATGATAAGTCCCTATGCAATAAATCAGATATTAAGCCGCCAGTTTATACATTTGGAATGAAATATTTAGGTAAGGATGGGGAAGTGAAAGTTAAATGCCCAAATGGATATGCATATAACCTTCATGCCGATAATTTCTGCAACTAAGGCGTTTAAGGAATTAGGAAAAGATGGAATGTGTCTATATGAAATGGAAGATGACGATTATCAATCAGTGTTTGTAAGAAAGAATGATGCTATACTCACGTTCTATCCTGACTTAACACCAAAATGTGATGATAAGAGTACTTATTGTAGTTGCGGTAAATCTTAATTTCAAAACCAATAGGGTGAACAAATGATAAAAATGCTATAGGGTGTAGCAAATCCAAATGAGTTAAAATTTTGATTAAAGGGTTTTGTGAATAATAATGAAGAAGGGCATTATTCGTCTAATAAAAGCAATTCAATACTCTTGTGAAGGAATAAAATCAGCTTTTATATCAGAAATTGCGTTCAGACAGGAGTTACTGCTTTTTATAGTATGTGTCTCAATTTTGTTTGTTTTGGATGGAAGTAATCTAGAACGTGCAGTAATGATAAGCAGTCTATTCCTGGTGTTAATTGTGGAAATTGTTAACACTGCTTTTGAAACGACAATTGAGCGTATTTCCAGTGAACAACACATACTTTCAAAAAAGGTGAAAGATCTAGGTAGTGCAGCAGTTTTTCTTTCATCAATTAACTTCCTGATAACATGGATGATAATATTGACAGGTTAATACGAATGTTATTAAGATATGTTGTCAAACTCACCAATTAAAGTTTTTATATCTTGCGGTAAATCAGAGACAAATTCCATGTATTCCTTACTTTTTGGGTGGTATAAGCCCAGTGTATAAGCATGTAGTGCTTGTCTATTGAAATTACGAATGAAACTAGAGTTTTTAGCATATTTTGTGCTTTTACTACTATTTTTTCCATAAACTTGATCACCAACTATGGAATGTCCTATGTGGCTCATGTGGACTCGAATTTGGTGTGTTCTGCCTGTCTCTAAAGTGCATTTAACGAGGCTTACTTGTCCTATAACTTTTTGCACTAAATAGTGAGTGATTGCTAATTTGCCTGTGATTTTTGTTACACACATCATTTCTTTATTACTGCGTTTGGGAGCAATGTTAGTTTTTATCGTGCCTTGCTGAGAAGATAATGTTCCCCAAACTACTGCTAAGTATTCCCGCTTTATTTTGCGATTCGATAACAATTCAGACAAAAAACTATGGGTTGCTTCATTTTTTGCAATTACCATTAGCCCACTAGTATCTTTATCGAGTCTATGAACAATTCCTGGTCTTACATTAAGGTGAGCGATAACTGCGTTCAAAAGCGTATCATTGTTTGTCCCAGCACCTGGGTGCACTGTTAATCCACTTTGTTTACTCAGAACTATAATGTCCTCATCTTCATAGACGATATCAAGTTTTATGTCATAATTAGGCTCAATTGATGTGGATATGTCAGGTTGAACGAGATGTACTACATACTCTTCACCTGGTTTTACTATGTGATCATTATTAATTATCGGTATGCCAAGTAATTTCACCTGCCCATTTTGTATCAATCTTTGAGCTTTACTGCGTGATATGTTGCATTTTTCAGCTATATAGGTGTCTAACCTTAATTTCTCTTTATCATTATTAACACTTAAGGTTATTATTGAGTGATCTATAGTGATTTACCCCGCGCCATTTCCCATGCTGCTTGAACATTTGGGTCTGTAAACATTGTTGCACTAGACTCAATTTGCAGATCACCTTGTTTTTTAATATGGCAAATTGTTTGAGAGCCATCTTTCCAGTAGATTGTAACTTTATTATCAAAATCTCGTAATGTTGCCTCAACCTTTTTTTCTTTATTATCTTTTTCTTCCAGCTTAATAGATTCCAATAAATAATATAGAAAGTCACTTGGTTTGCCGTTGATTTTTTCTTTCCATTCATCTGTTTTTTCTTGTTCAGATTTTTTTTGCTCTAACTTTTCCTTCTTTTGCTGCAGCTTATTTTGTTCTGCTTCCAGCTCTAACTTTCTAACTGTGTCACGTAGTTCTTTGACTTTATTTTCTAATACTAATAATTTATTAGTATTATTCCCATTGTTAGCTTCTAAATCAGGCGTACTTGGTTGAGCTTGCTTCTTTTTTATTTCTTCTAATTCATTCCTTACTACGTTTAATTGCTCCTTCAATTCCGTTTTTTCCTCTTCTGTATCCTCTTTTAACTTTTTTAGCATGCTAAGGAACTCGTTATTATTAGACTGCGTAGTTGATTGAAGCCAGCCTACAAAGCGGCTTGGTTCAAATCGTTCAATCTTATCTTCAGCAATTTTAATAGCATTCTCTAACCTAGAAAAAGTACCTTCAATATCTAGTGAATGTGCTTTTTTTGTCAATTCTTTAGTGTTGTTTAAAACTTCTGAAATTTCTGCATGTAGCCAATCTAAATCTTTTTTGATGTCTTCTCTGATTTTTTTTAGGTGATCAAGCGTTTCTTTAATGTTAATATTTGCAGGCTTTAAAAGACTATTATCAAGTAAATCGCAAGCTTTTTTAAGGTTACTGTCAAATGAGTTGCAAAGCGGACTAAGTAGTTTTTTCATTAGAGATATTAGTTCATTTTCCCTTTTACCAAGCTTATTTTCTACTACTGATACAACCATGCCCTTTCCAGACCAGTATGGAAATAGAAGACCTAAAGAACTGTGTTTTCTAATAGTATGATTTTCATGATCCACGCTATTACTTATTAGATTGCTAAGTGTTGATATGATGCATAAAAGAATAGCGACTAATAAAGCTATTAATATTATTGGAGCATTAATGGATTGTGATATTGCTGAAACTACTATAATAGTACCAAATACATATGATCCAGTAAACAAGAGAATCCTATTTCTATTTTCTGCTTCTATATCTTCTAGTATTTCTCTCTGCGTCTTAGAACCTGTTAAGGATCTCGAAAATATGAGGTAGAATAAGCATAGTTAAGAAAGAGGCATATCTA
>NZ_JAPQLG010000017.1:0-1259 GCF_028982005.1 Wolbachia endosymbiont of Drosophila bocki
CAGCTTGCAAATGATTGTCCTTTCCTTCATTTCTCTCCTATTACGAAGATTTTAAACAGGTTCTAATAATGATTATGAAATTAGTTTTAATGCTAAGGAAAAGATAAGGCTTAGGTGTTCAGTTGAATTGTATGAGAGGTATTATGATCCTGTTACTTTTGACAGCTTTACTGTAGTTTTAACTAGTGCTGAAGTTGTAAACGCTTTTCATTAATGTTAATTTAATTTTTTCATATACAATAGTAACTGGTGAGAATTTTAACTAAATTAAAAAAAATCATGAACGACAAAGACCTTTTCGAGGAAGACGGTGATAATATTGAAGAAAATAACGATGATAAAAGAGAGAGAAGTTTAGAAAATGAAAATCAGCAAAATCAAGAAGAACAACACAAAGAGGAAGATAAGCAATACATAATACAGTACATTCAAGACTATTTGAAAGTTTTTGAGGATATTCTAAATCAGATCGACGAAGGAATTGATAATTCGGATAGTTACGAAAGGACTATGCAAATAAAGCGAAGCATAGACAGGCTTATAGAGACTTTATATAGTCAGGCTGCGTCTGAAGATATTGATGCAGAATTTGAAACCACAAAGCATACTCGTGATAAATCAGAATCTATGAAAAGAGTTAGAGAGAAGAGAAGAAAGCAAGTGATAGAAGAAGTATTAAGTAGCATGTTTGCCCAGCAACAAAAGGAGCTAATGAACGCTAAACACTTAAGTCATGGACATGAAACAGCAAAAGATGGGGATGTCCACGAAGCAAAGGAAAAAGTGAAGTCTTCAATCAGGGGAGTGTTGTTTTCGGTGATTGCTCATAGGATGGATCCAAGAAGGAGGGCAGGGGAAACTGCTGACGGTAACGAAAAGCAAGCTCATATATATGGCAGGGAAGCAGTTGGTGGAGCTTTAGGTGCATTGTTAAAAACGTTTTTAACAGCAGTTATTGCCGTTGTGCGTGAAATTGCTAGGCCACTTCAGAAACCGGAAACATCTTTTGCAAAACAAGTTGAAGAAAGCAGAAACGCAGATTCACAAAAGGGTCGATCTGTGTAGATTTCTCCTTGTAATAATCTTTCGATTCTACTGTCTGTTAATTCAAATTAGGGTTATAAAATTTTAGAAGCCAGCTCTTATATAACCAATTTATAGCAAGAAATTACGATACAAAAATCAGCGTCCGTTAGAACCTGTTTAAAATCTTCGTAATAGGAGAGAAATGAAGGAAAGGACAATCATTTGCAAGCTGG
>NZ_JAPQLG010000018.1:0-7390 GCF_028982005.1 Wolbachia endosymbiont of Drosophila bocki
TTAAATGGCTATTTTATAATGAATTTTGTCAGCAGCCACCAGATTTTTTCAGTTGCTATGCAACAAAGCCATTCCAGTGTCAAGCACTGGGATCTGGTAGACAATGTTCATACAGCAGCTACTCGAATGACACCCTGTGTTTGCTGGCTATAATCGCTAAGGATTTTTATTTAATTTAACTGCATCTTTTGCCTTATCCAATAACCCATTAATAAAACCAATTTCGCTTGGTTTATCAAGTAAATCAGATGCAATGTTAGTATACTCATTGATAACAACTGGAACTGGCGTATCACAATTGGCTAACTCACATACTGCAACACGCAAAATAGATAAGCTTATAAGATTTAACCGTGAGAGAGACCAACTTGGGTGTAAATAAGACTCTATTATTTTATCATATTCTTCACTGCTTTTTATAACCTTATATAACAAGTTTTCTAAGAACTGATGTTCAAATTCTTCACATTCAAATATATCTTTCAACTTATTTATGTAGTCCTTAAGCTCACAATTTTCCAGTTTAAAAGTGCTTTTGTTGTAACCTACGAAAATATTTGAATAAGCAACTTGTACAGCAAGAAATCTTGCCGTGCTTCTTTTTATGCGCCACTTTTTATCTACTGGTTTTTCCTCCATTATTTTAATTTATTGTGTAAATCTATCATACGCAAAACAGTTGAGGCTGCATGGCCACCAACGTTCTTTTTGTTTTTATCAGCTCTAACTAGTGCTTTATCTTTGCTGTCAGCGGTAATTACGCCCATACCAAGGGGCATTGCACAATGCATAACAACTTCATTTAAGCCTTCGATTACTCCTTTACAAACATATTGATAGTGATCGGTTTCACCGCGAATCACGCACCCAAGAGCTAAATAACCGTCATAATTAGCATGCTTGCTTTTGACTGCAAAAAGAATTGTAGCTGGTATCTCAAATGCACCAGGAACTTTAATTATATCATAGCTTGCATAACTTTCTTTTAATCTATCGACTGCACCTTCAAGCAAAAGGTTTGCTATTTCAGCATAATAAATTGAATTAACTATTAGTATTTTCGACATTCACTACCACTTTTTTCGTTAAAAACAACTTTATTAATGATTGTTGAATTAGAGTTATAATACTACTAAATATCCAATATATTACCAGGCCGGCAGGAAAAGAAGAAAAAATAAAGACAGAAATGTAAGGTAAAAACTTCATAACATTTACTTGAATATCATCTTTGCTGGTTTCACTTAGCTTCTGCTGGATTATCATAGTAATACCAAAAACTATAGGCAAAATGCCTATAGAAATAGGGAAATTGTAGTTAAATAACCCAAATAATGTAAAAATGTTCGTTGGGTCAGGGGCTGAAAGATCTTTAACCCATAAATAAAAAGGGGCGTGTCTCATCTCTATAGTAACAAATAATACTTTATATAGAGCAAAAAATACCGGCATTTGTATGAGCATGGGAAAAATGCTCGACATTAGACTTACATTATTTTTCTTGTATAATGCAGTTATTTCCTTACTCTGCTTTAAACTATCACTTTCATACAGCTCCTTTATACGAGCTACTTCAGGATGCAGGCTTTTCATCTTAAGTGTCGAAATATAGAATCTAGTAGATAAGGGAAGCATCAAAAGTTTGATAACCAAAGTCAGCAATAATATTGCTAAGCCAAAATTCTTTAAAACGAAGTTAAAGTATTCAAGCAGTAAAAACACTGGCTTGGTTATAAAATAAAGAACACCAAAATCTACAGCTTTATCAAATAAAGGTATATTGAGAGTATCCTTGTAAGAATCCAGTAAATTCAACTTTTTTGCTCCAGCAAAAAAATAATTCACATTAGAAGTGCTTGCACCAGGAAGTATGCTCTTGTAAGGTTTGACAAAATCTACTTGGAATTTATCAGTATTATTAACGTCCGTGTGTTTAATGCTTACATTTATTTTATCGAATTTCTCAGGTATGATGGCTGTAAGCCAGTATTTATCAGCAAAACCAAACCAATTTTTTTCACTTGCACTTGCTTTTATTAAGTGTTTCTTAGAGACATCCTTATATGTCCACTCCTCTAGTTTATTATCAAATGCACCCAGAACTCCTTCATGGGACATCCAATAAGATTCGTTGATATTGTCACGTTTACGGTTAATTTTACCATAAGGAACCAAAACGACATTATCTTTTGTGTTATTTTCAACAATCTGCTCAATTTTAAACATGTAGTTATCGTCAAGGCTAATTTTCATTTTAAACACAATGCCATTCTCATTGTCCCAAAATAAAATTACCTCTTTTTGATTGAGTTTATCTGCTTGCCAGACTGTCTTAGAATCTGGAACTTTAATCTTTTTATTCGGATCGAGCCACCCAAATTCTGCGAAATGTACATCTTTTGATTCTGCAGGTGACAGTAACACCACTTGTGGAGAAGAAGAACTCGGTTCTAAGTGGTAATTAGTTAAAATTAAGTCATCAAACCTTGCACCTTTCAGAGAAATTGATCCTTTAATCATGTTATTGGTTAAACTAACCCTCTGTTCTCGAGTAGAATTAATAATTTCAGAACGATTTTGGTATATTATAGGAGCAAGGTCGTTAAAAGATTCGATATGTTCAATATTTTCAATCAATGGCTGGTTTTGGTTTGTACTAAAAAAATTATCATAAATAATACGCCAAGACACCATGATTAACATGGAAAGGATAGCTGCCAAAATTAAACTTTTTGCTTCTGACATGAAATTAAATCAAACATATCTTCTTAAAGTGTATACTAAATATTGTACTAAAACAATGAAATTTACTTATTTTTAATAATAACTTTTAACGCTGATCTTTAAAATTTATTTTAATAGCTTCAAATTTTAACAATATGAACGCGGTGAAAAATCTAGTTATTTGGTTGCTAATAATAGCCACTACTGCAATGCTTATTGATTCACAAAGGGACAAACTAAGCAACAGATTTCTCAGTACTTTTTTACCATATAAAGGAAGAATTCAAAATAGCGGTCAGAATAGTGGAAGTATTGAATTTACGAAGTCATATGATGGACACTTTTATATTCAGGCTCAAGTCAATGATCGCAATATAACGTTTTTGCTTGATACTGGAGCAACCGATATTGTTCTATCACAAAAAGACGCATTACATGCTGGTATTAACTTACAAAACGTTCAGGATTTTAAAATATATGAAACTGCGAAAGGTCAAATAAAAGCTGGAGTGGTCCAAATACCTCAAGTTAAAATAGGAAATTTTTTGATTAATGATGTACAGGCAAGCGTTAACACTCATTCTATGTCTCATTCACTACTTGGAATGAGCTTTTTAAGGTATTTTCATTTCACTATAAGAGATAATAAGTTGATATTATACCGCGACTAAACACTTCTACAATCTACTTATCAAAGCTCTGTAGGTCAATATAGGAGCAGAAATAAATATTGCAGAACAAGTGCCAATCAAAATACCAAAAAAAATGATCAAGCTGAAGTCTTTCACTGCATCTGTGCAGATTAATGCCAAAGGAAGAGCAGCAAGAAGGGTTGTACCCGAGGTTAATATAGTGCGAAATAATGTAGCGTTGATACTTGCATCTACTATCTCACTCATCCGCCCACTTTTACCACTCTTGCGATACTCTCGAATCCGATCGTATATAATTACTGAGTTATTGATTGAGTAACCAATGACAGTGAGGAGAGCTGCAACTGATGAAATATTAAACTCAATGCCAGTTAGGCTAATAAAACCAACAGTTAAAATCACGTCATGAATCAGTGCTGTTATTCCACTGAATCCACATTGCCAATTAAATCTAAACCAAACGTAAAAAAACATTCCAACAATCGCGATCAACATGGATAACATTCCTTCAAATATTTGTGTTGAGCTTATTTGTGGGCCAACATAGTCTATTTTACGATAGCTTATTGAGCTCCCCAGCTTTTCTTCTAGTATGCTTTTTATCTTTTTGATTTTATTTTCACCTCCTTCATCTTTAAAACGCATGACTAAATTATCACCCGCTTTTGAACTCTGCACTGTAAAACCATTTTCTTTTAATGCATCGAGAATAGAGTGATTCTCATCTGAAGATTTTATCTCTATCAAAATTCCGCCTGCAAAGTCTATGCCTAAGTTCACTCCGCGTAACACAACAATTAGCATTGAAAAGATGATAAGAATAATGCTAACGAGTGCAGTCAAATCCCTATATTTACTAAACTTGATATCGAGGTTATCTGGAATGAGCCTAAGTGCCATGCTATTTACTTAAACTTGAATTTTATATACTTTTCAAAAAATTCACTAGTTTATTTTGTGATTAGTCTCGTTCGTCCACTAGAAGGAAAAGCAGCAAGAAGCGAACCAAAAGCGATAAGAAAGGATCCAAGCCAGATTATAGACATTCCAGGTTTATAGTACACTTTAGTTGCAATTTTGCTCTTACTCTTATCAATCTCACCGATTACAACATAAATATCAGAAAATAAATTGTGGTAGATACTGCTTTCAACATTTTTCTGACCTTCCACAAGGTAAAATCTATATTCAGGGGTCATCTCACCTAATATCTTATTATTCAGCAAATTCCTGATATCCATTGTACCTCTCACTGCATGGAAATTTTTTTCTTTTATTAGCTCAATATTTCGTAAAGTAACTTTAAACTTATTGACTGTTATGCTATCCCCTATTTTTAAGTAATCTTCTTTTTTCTCCTGCCAACCAACCGAATATGCTATACCAAGCACTAGAATTGCCACTCCAGCATGAGCTGCTATCATTGCATAGTAGGATTTAGAAACTTTTTTTGCTAATAAAATTGATTCACCAAATGCTACCTTAAATAAACAAATTCTTTTACTATATGCCTCTAAAACAAAGATTAATAATGCTATGGAGATAGTAATTGATAGCACAATTATTAGCTCCATGTGAAAGATAAACGGCAAAATAGCTGCAGCACTGCAGAATGAAAATCTATATTCACGGAATATTGGCAATAGATTATTTCCCTGCCAACTGCAGTATTGCCCGATCATGGCGAGCACTAGAATAGTAAGTGCAATAGGGTTAAATAAGGAATTATAGTATGGTGCTCCAACTGAAATTAATTCACCGGTTAAATATTCGAGCACTGTAGGGTATAAAGTGCCAACGAACACAATCAAAAAGGCAGTGATGAATAATAAATTGTTCATCAGCATCATCGTAAGGCGTGAAAAGAATCTTCTACCCTCTGTCACTTGAGTAGCAAGTTTCTTTTCAGATTCCAGTGTCACGCACTGGAATGACATCGCAGATGTGTGATTCTTTCTCGTAAACACTACGAATATTACTAAGCTACTGACTGTAATTACACCAAGTAGAGCTAATATATACAGTCCATACCTTGGATCATCTGCAAACGTGTGCACTGAGGTAAGTATTCCTGAGCGGACTAGAAATGTTCCAGTCACACTCAATATAAAAGTTGTAAGTGTAAGTAAAATAGCAAAATTCCTTAAAGTATTGAAATTTCGTACAACGAGCAACAAATGTGTCAGCGCTACTGCAATTAGCCACGGCATCAGAGAAACATTTTCCACTGGATCCCAAAACCAAAATCCACCCCACCCAAGTTCGCGATACGCCCACCAGCTACCTAAGCTTATGCCCAAAGTGAGCAGCGACCAAGAAATAAGTACCCAAGGCCTGACAATTTTAGCCCAAACATTTCCTTCAACTTTTGCAATTAATCCAGCTATAGAGAGCGAAAAAGGAACGCTAAACCCAAGGTACCCCAAATATAATATTGGTGGGTGAATAGCAAGACCTATATCTTGCAATATCGGATTAAAACCCAGTCCATCTGTTTCAATGCCTGGCATTTTAGTGAAGGGGCTGGATTCAATTAAAGTGAACAGCAAAAAACAAAAGCAAATCAGCCCATGAGTGATAAGAGATATTTTTTTTAATTTACTACCATTAGTTCGTTCTGGTGTCATTCCAGTGCTTGACACTGGAATCCAGTTTTTATTACACTGCCATTTGATGTACTCATTTGCAATTAAATTGTCTGGATCCCAGTGTCTGGGCACTGGGATGGCAGAGGGGGAAACTGGGATGACAGAAGGTATATAAATATCCATTAGTAATAAATACATGACAAGCACTAAGGTCCAAAGCAACATGGACCCTTCTTTGTTTCCCCAAACACCACAAATCTTGTAGATCAAAGGTTTTGTTGTGTGTGAGTGGTAGTATACGTTTTCAAGTGAAAAATCACTTGTAATGTGGCAGTAGATCAAAATAGCCATTGACGCTGATACACAAAAAAATATGGCAGTGGTAATAAACCGACAAGAACTAAGCGGTAAAAACAAATATGTCAAAGACAATAAGCAGGCTAGCAATAGCAATATATTCCCAAGTTCAGGCATAAAAAATTATAGTTTTTATATAAACAATATTACTGATGACAAGTTAGAAGTTAAAGTGTTAATTGATGCTAGCATAATGCCCCCGTAGTTAGCTGTGCTAGTATTAATTAAAAATTAAATATTAAATCTTTATACTTTTATAGATAGCGTTAATATTGAGGTAACATTATGGGTACAACTAAGATTAGTAAATTTCCATTCAATATAAAAGGTAAAGTGGCAAAACAACATGCCGAACCAATAATCGAAAAAAATCTCTATACTATTTTAGGATTCAAAGATATAGAAGATTTTGAAAATAAGACAAGTAAACTTGTTAATAAAAAAGTTTGGCAATCATTTGTTGACTGCTTTGCAAAAGAAATAGATTATGCAGCAACCGAAGAAGTTGTAAAAAACATCGTTTGTAACATTGCAAAGAGTGATCAAGGTAATGCTTTTACCAAAACCGAACATCTCATATTAAATGAAAAGCAAGATAATAAAAAGAGAGAAAAAGCGATTAGAAAAGCTATTAGTATTTTGAGAAAAATCAATCCAGAAAAAGCCTTTAATGAACTTTCAGTAATAAAAAAACAAGCTGAAGATTTTTTACAAACCGATTTTTGTAAAGCACAGAGTAAATCACTTCAAGGATTTGCTCCCTCTGGTGAACAGCTCTTTGCGGAAACTCTGAAATATATAGAAACACTAGAAAGATTATCCGAAGTAAAAAAAGAAGGGCTAGTTAGAGATTTCTTGTTAAATCATGTTAGTTTATTGAATAAAAAGTATCCTAAATCACAAGGTAAAAGGGAAGATGCTATAACAATACTATCAAGTGATGAGTTGAAGAATTTTTACAATAAGGGTGTAAAAGAAGGAATGTTACAACCAATGGCATCTTAGAACCTGTTAAGGATCTCGAAAATATGAGGTAAAATAAGCATAGTTAAGAAAGAGGTATATCTA
>NZ_JAPQLG010000019.1:0-10633 GCF_028982005.1 Wolbachia endosymbiont of Drosophila bocki
ATAACCACGGGGCTTCTTTTGCCTTTTTTTTCATTTGGTAAATTTCTTAATGTTTATGGCTAAACGACAACCGTCATCCCGCTGCTTGTTAGCGGCTAAGGGATACCGCGAATGAATCGCGCTATGACGTAGGGATTGCATTAGCTATAATTCTTTAGTTTTCACTTTTCTTTTAACCTTGCAATGATATTTTCTTTGCCGATAAAAATTAATAGTTTAGCGAGCTCTGGTCCTGTTTCTGTTCCTGTTAAAGCTGAACGCAACTGCGTAAATAGGTTTTTTGCCTTTATATCCACTGTTTGTCGAATAGTTTTGACCCATTCTGACAACGTGTTTTCATTACAATCACCTTGGGGCAATGCATTGAACGCAATTTTTATAAGCTCCTTATCAAGAATCACAGGCTCTATATCGGATTTGCATATTTTCCACCACTTGGCCACCTCAGAAAACCTTTCTATATTGTTCTTTATAAAATACCAAAACTCTGAGGAGTCCACTCCAATTTGATTTAAACGTTCTTGTATAATTTCAAATGGCATTTGTTGCAGCACTTTGCAATTTAGCTTATATGCTTCACTCAAGCTAAATTGTGTACATGCTGAGCTAAATTTTTTAATGTCAAATGAATCAATCAAAGATTGCATACAGGCGCAAGCTTCAATTGGATTGGATGTTCCGAGCTTCACTAAATAACTAACTAGTGCCATCGGTTCAATTTCATCTTCTTTTATAGATTTAATGTCCAGCACGCCGGTTCGCTTGGATATTTTGCTATCATCAAAATGTAGCAGAGAAAGGTGAGCAAATGTAGGGATTTTCGCTTTTAATGCTTTAATCATTTGGAGCTGAACTGCGGTATTAGTTACATGATCTTCCCCGCGTACAACATGGGTTACATTAAAGTCAACATCATCAATAACAGAAGGTAACATGTATGTGTAAATTCCATCTTCTCTTTTTACCACAGGGTCACTTATGCTACTGGTTGCAATATTTATTTCACCTTTAACTTCATCATTCCATTTAACAACTTCATTTCTATCCAACTTAAATCTAAAATGTGGTCTTCTTCCTTCTTGCTCATAACTAATTTTCTCTTGCTCAGTTAGAAGTAACGCGCTTCTGTCATATACAGGGAGAAGTCCTTGTTTTAACTGCAATTTTCGTTTAATGTCTAACTCTTCCCTTGTTTCATAGCATGCATAAATATGCCCTTCTTTTATTAACTGCAAAAACACCTCGTTATAACGCTCAAAGCGCTCTGATTGCTTGAAACTTGCATCCCAATCTATGCCAATCCATTTTAGGTCTTCTATGATATCATTTATATATTTGACATCTGAACGCTGAAGGTCAGTATCATCAAAACGGAGTAAAAATTTTCCATTTTGATTACGTGTGTACATCCAACAAACCAAAGCAGTTCGTACGTTTCCTACGTGGAGGTAGCCAGTTGGGCTTGGAGCGAATCTTGTTAGCATTTAAATAGCAATATTGTTTACTCTAATTTATTTTAATTTTATATAAACATATGGCTAAAGCAAGTGAGATCTGCTAATACAATTGAGCAAGAGAAGAATAAGTATGGCTATAGCATTGTGGCACCTTTGATATTTGATGGATTAAGACCATATGATAAATTCAAGAAAATTCACAACTTGACGACAAAGGCTAATGTAGCATTATATTGGTATCATGACTACCTTAAAAAAGATGAGAGAAAAACTGCAAGATCAAATAAATTATCATAATGTTTTGTATCACCAAAAAAATAAGCCAGAAATAAGTGATGCTGAATATGATGAACTGAAGAAAAAGTTAGCTGAAATAGAGGCACAACTTCCAGAAGCTTATGCAACGCAAGATAGTGTTGGTGCTCCACCTGATGAGAGGTTTTCTAAGGTGGAACATCAAGAACCTATGCTTTCCCTTGAGAATGCTTATGATGAACAAGGTGTAGAGAAATTTTTGTCTAAAATAAAGAGGTTTTTAATTGAGGACAAAATAGAGATATTATGTGAACCAAAAATTGATGGGTTGTCGTTTTCTGCAATTTATGAGGATGGAAGATTTGTTAAAGCTGCAACTCGAGGTGATGGTTTTGTAGGGGAAGATGTCACTCACAATGTTGCAACAATAAAGGGCTTTCCTAAGTTTTTGCAAGGTGTGCAAGGAAGACTAGAAGTAAGAGGTGAAATATACATCAGTAACAGCGACTTTTTAAAGTTAAATGAAAACGATGAATTTGCCAATCCTCGAAATGCAGCCGCTGGTTCTCTAAAGCAATTGGATGCAAACATTACAGCAAGCAGACCTCTTAGATATTTTGCTTATTCTTTGATTGGTGGAGCAGAGAAAAGTCAAAGTGAAATACTAAATAGGCTTGAGGCACTTGGTTTTTGCGTAAATGAGCATCAGTCCTTAACGAGTAGTTTGGATGGAATGCTGAAGTTCTATAACGAAGTCTATAACTGTCGCTATAACTTGGATTATGATATTGATGGAATAGTCTATAAAGTAAATGATTTGGTACTACAAAATCGTCTAGGGAATACTCACAAAGCACCGCGCTCAGCACTTGCATACAAGTTTTCTGCGGTTTATGCAAAAACAAAGTTAAATAAGATATTTATACAGGTGGGCAGAACAGGGGTTTTAACTCCAGTTGCAGATTTAGTGCCAGTCAATATTGGTGGGGTGCTAGTTAGTAGAGCAAGTCTGCATAACCAAGATGAGATAAAACGTAAAGACATAAGAGAGGGAGATATTGTAACAATCAAAAGGGCAGGGGATGTAATTCCCCAGATCGTTGAAGTAAGCAGAGATTCTCGTCTTCCAAATACACCTGAATTTGTGTTTCCTGAAGTATGCCCTGAATGTGGTAGTAAAGTACGTCAGGTTGAGGGAGAGGCTGCAGTAAGATGTCCTGAGGAATTTGCCTGTAAAGCTCAAATAATAGAAAAACTAAAGCATTTTGTATCGAAAGATGCATTTGACATTGTTGGCCTTGGTGATAAGCAGATAGAGTTTTTTTACGACCTTGGTCTGATAAAACAAATTCCCGATATTTTTACTTTAGAAGAAAGATTGGATGAATTTAATCTGGAAGAACAGTCTGGTTGGGGCAAGAAATCAATAGCTCATTTATTAAATGCTATACAAAGCAGAAGGGTAATAACTCTAGATAGGTTTATATTTTCTTTAGGTATTAGATTTATTGGCCAAGTTGCAGCAGAATTGCTTGCAGATTATTATGTTTCTTATGATAATTGGTATAATTCGATGATTGAACTGTCATCAGATAATACTGAGCTAGTGGGTATAGACGGCATAGGAAAAAAAGTGGCTGAATCTTTGGAATCATTTTTTTCTAAGGAACATAACATCAAAATGTTAAATGATCTTACTGCTTGTCTTCAAATTCTTCCTGTGAGCTCCAACTCTAGTAACTCTGTTTTAAATAATAAAATTATAGTGTTTACTGGTAAGCTACTTGCTCTGAGTAGAGGAGAGGCAAAAGTAAGAGCCAAAACTCTAGGAGCAAAGGTCAGCTCACATCTTTCTGCTAAAACTGACTACCTAGTTGCAGGAGAAAAACCAGGATCCAAATATAAAAAGGCAGTGGAATTAGGTGTAGAAATTTTAGATGAAGACCAGTGGCATAAAGTGATAAGTTTGGGAGTGTTCAAATGACACTTGGATTGTATATTAAATCAAAGTTGCAAGACTATTTAGAGAGTAGCCAATTCTTTCCATCCAAGAATCATTTTATTGACTTGCCTCAATTTTTCAACAGAAGGCAAGTCTTCTGTGCTGAGTGGTAGGCGGACAGTTTGATGTTCTATGAGCCCAATATCATGCAAAAGTGCTTTAGTGGGTATTGGGTTGCTGGCAATAAATAACGCTTCGCAAGCCTGTTGCCAGATATCTGCCTGAGGGTTCCTGCCATTGAGGCACTTCTTAACGTATTCATGCGCTATGCGTGGCCAAACATTGGCAGCAACGGAAACCAGGCCAGCTGCACCATAAGCGGCCATATCAGATATCATATCATCATCTCCGCAAAAGACCTCAATATTTGGTGCAACTTTCTTATACTGAGCTAAAGTATCAACAGTACCACTTGAATCTTTGATAGCCCAAAATTTTTCGTGGCTGGATAAGTTGCGTACAGTTTCAGCGTGAAGACTCACTCCTGCTCTTGATGGAATATTGTAAAACATAACCGGCACATGTGCTTTCTCAAGCAGCTTTTCAAACCATAAAGTCTGCCCCATAATTCCGGGCTTTGCATAAATGGGAGTTGTCATTAGATAGCCATGAATAGGCATACCCTTGCAAAAATCAAGCCATTCAAGAGTCTGATATAGATTCACTCCTGGTACGCCAATTATAATTTTCGTATTTAATTTTAGCTTACATACGAATTCAACTAATGTACGCTTTTCAGAATCAGTAAGCGATAGGCTCTCACCTGTGCTACCTAGCAACACTACGCCATTTTCAGCTTTAACTTGCATTGTCAGTAAACGCTGCAAACTGCTATAATCTATGCTACCCCCATTGCAATTAAAAGGAGTAACACAAGCAGTCCATAAAAATGTAGATTTCAATTTAAATTGTTAAAATGGTATTTCATCGTCGAGCAGTTCATCTTTTTTATCGTTGTCAAAACTTTCGTGTTTATCTTGTTGTTCTGTTTCACCTTGTTTGTATTCACTTGGCTTGTAATCAGAATTTGGCGCACTATTTCGTGAATCCAAGAGAGTAAGAGCGCTATTAAAATTATATAGAACCACCTCTGTTGTGTATCTTTCACCACCGTTTTGGTCAGTCCATTTTCTAGTTCTCAAAGAACCTTCAACATAAACTTTACTGCCTTTGCGTGCAAAGTCTTTGACGATTTTTACTAATCCTTCACTAAAAATTACGATATTATGCCACTCCGTCTTTTCAGAGCGCATACCGGAAAGTTTGTCAGTCCAACTTTCAGACGTGGCTATTGAAAAACTTGCCATTTCTTTTCCATTTTGTGTAGTCCTAATTTCAGGATCTTTTCCTAAATTACCAACTAGTATGACTTTGTTTATGGTACCACCAGACATAATTATGCTCTAAATAAATCCTTTTATTATCTTATGTGAAAATACTATTGTCAAATTTAATTAAAAGTGCGCTTGGAGGGATTCGAACCCACGGCCTTTGCCTCCGGAGGGCAACGCTCTATCCAACTGAGCTACAAGCGCATATATATTTAAGTTATTTAATAGATAAGCCATCCAAGTCAAATTTTTGTTTTGGATAAAGCGTAAACATAATACTCCCATATCCAAAATATACATTTTGAGAATCATTCGCATGCTTTTTTATTGCTTTTTGATCTACGGTCCATACAAAAGTTACATAATTTTCAGTGACTGAGTGCACTTTTAAATCCTGAGTATTTATAAACAGTTTTCCATTTACCCATATTTTCCATGTATCGGGAGAAAGATATAAAATTGAGTCTAAACTCACTACCTTACCGTTGAAATTATCTGATACCTCCTCTTTTACAGCTCTTGAAGATCGTAAATTGAACTTTTCCATTTCATTGACCATTCTATTAACTGGCTCTTCATCAAAAAAAATGCTTTTTACGTTACTATATTGTGACAAAACGTCAAAGTCACTTTCCACTGCTTCTCTTATTATATCGTCCCGATCTGTATAGCTTAGTTTTTGATTGTTGATAAAGAAACACTCTTTTGCACGCAAATTTGCTATATCAATAAAATCGTCGATTTCTTGATTGCCAACTTTAAGAATACTTTCAAAATATCTTTTTTCTATCATCATTCCATACTGAGAATGATGACAAACCATTTCATCATTACCTTGTTTTTCTATATATACGCATAAATTTCCACTATTTAATCCTAATATTTTATGCTCAATAAAATCTTCATTGCCAATATATTGTCGGCAAGAATACTCTTTACAAATTTCTATGCTTTCTATGATATCTTCACAACTGCAATATGCATTAACATTGGAAATGAGTAGCGTAAAAATAAAAAACAGCTTTATGTTCATCACCTTATCTACTTAATATAGTATACCAATCAAAGACTATATTAGCTCTCACTATCTCTATCATATTACCATTCAAAATCTGATTCATAGTTGCAGCATCAATATTTCTCTGCTTATTTAAAATAAGAGATTTGATCATAACATAACCGGGCAGATTTGGAATAGACTGTAGAAATAAAAAAATATGCTTATCGCTGATTGAGCTTAAATTTAGGACCACTTCACTTTTTATTACTTTTGTGCGTTCACTTTTGTTGTGGGGCTCAACTTCTTCGGGTATAGAAATTGATATTTCAGGTTCTAATATATAGTACTTTTTATATAACTTGCTAAGCTCGAAATTTAAATTTGCAATGTATCTGCTACTATGTAAATTTGAAGAAGAAATTTTTTTCCATAAATCTAGGTTTTTATTTAGAACAACTTCCTTTTTTTGAATTCCAGTAATCTGTAAATTAATAGAACGTATTTTATCAATCGCAATTTGGTTTTTATTATAAATCTTTTCGTTATAGATAACAACATATGTTAATAACCCTATTAATCCAACAGATAATAACAAATACGATATAAACTGAATTGTAGCTTTTCTTTTTAATTGAGAGATAGTCATTAATCTACATTGCCTCTCCTATTTCAACATCAATAGATAGATTTTGCTCTTTAGCAGCAGGTAAGCTAGAAATATTAATGTCATAGGTACGAAAATTATCGTTTAAATTTTTTCGTAGTTTCTCGTATTGATGAGAAATATTTTTACCGGATTGAAAATTAAACTTTAAAGTTGTGGTAATATAACTTTTTGCCTCATTATAATTCCATTCAAATGATCGAAGCTCTATACCTGGTATTTTTAACTTTTCTACATACTTAACTTGTGTAAGAGGAGAGTATTCTATTTTTGATAAAATATTATTGATATTAATAAAATCATAAATTTCATCTATTTTTTTTACATTATAGCTTTGGCTAAGTTTTGTTAATTGGTTATTTAAGGTGTTCTGCTTTGCTGATAAATTATCAGCGACATTGAAATTTGAATACAAATTTAGCAAACAAAGGGTGTTTATTATAACTAAAACCAGGGCGAAGTATAGAAAAATTCGAGGAGAGTTTAAATAAAGGTAATTGAATAGATAAAATTCTTTAGTTTCCTTTGTATTAAAAATAGCTGCTAATTTATTCTTAAAGCTATGAAACAAAATTATGGTATCGCAAAAGTTATCTTTTTCACTTATAGCTAGTTCTGCTCCTAATAGTTTGCCTAACTCATATGGAGTTAATATGTTCACACTGTTCTCTGAAAAATTTATGACTGATAAACTAGCTTTGATATCTTCTGACACTATGATACAAAGGTCGATAGGGTTATTTTTTTCAAGCCCAAACTTAGTTAAGGATCGAATAGTATCTTGCACTTCCTGATATATTCCACCAGCGATAATTCCTGGTAAATTATCATTAGTAAATGATGTTAAGCGCGTAAATACCATTTTATTCTCTTTAAGAACCACTTGTCTATAGCCTCCCGTTTTAGTTGCAGCAACTATAATTTTCCAATTATTAGGATCTTTATGTAGAATCTTTTTTGTTATATTACTTATTTCTATAGGAAACATTAATATTCCCTTAAAGTTGGAGCCTATCTCAATAAACACATTCAACCAATATTCTACTAAATGCTTTGCTTTTGATGAAACAAGAAGATAGCACCAGTTTTGATTGAATTTGTTTGGCTTCTCAACCAAAAAAACTGAACTTATGTCATTATTACGAGAAAAATGCTCCATCTTTGTTTTTGCTGATAGATAGGCACTAATCTTGTTTGCCCTTGTAATAAACTGTAGCGAGTAATTTTGATCTGCATGATTAAGCACCAGGTATAAAGGTGCTTTTTTATCTGACGAAAGACATGAAATTAAATCGGAAACTGCTTTATCGTTTTTGCCCTTAACAAAATACCTTTTATTTAAAGTATTATTTTTAAAATATAGTAACATTATGCCTTCTTCTCCAATAGAAAGCATAAACTTACTTTTGGATTTTGAACTAAACATATTAACAAAGCATATACTTATCTAGAATTAAAAAGGCAATTTATTGAAATTCATTAAACGTTAGAGGGAAATATTGTTATAAATTTTCGCAGCAACATTATTTATATTATAATTTTTTTATAAAATTACCACTAATATTAAGTTATTTAGATAATAAATTAAGAAAATTCATTAAGACGAATTTGTTGTTTTTCAAATTGTAGGTAAACCTAAGCCACTTTAGCTATATCTGCCGATAGACTTTAATTAATAAGAGTTATTAATCTATTTACTATTCTTGTAATATTATTTCTAATGGTAAAGAAATATATATTTTTCTGGAACAGTTGTTATTTCAGATACAGAATTTATTGTAAGTAAACTAACCATTTGCTGAAGAGCGCTCATCTTCTGTGGTACTTGATGATGGAGCAACTAATTTGCTCAAAATCTCATCTTTTGGTCCCATAGCGTAAATGACACCATCTGACATGAGGATCACCTTATCAACTACGGACAATAACGGTAGCTTGTGAGTGATGATAACAGTAGTAGTATTTTGTTTTCTTGCAATGCCAATTGCATTAATTAAGCATGCCTCTCCATTGCTATCTAAGTTAGCGTTTGGTTCATCAAGTACTAAAAGTTTTGTGTGACCATAAAAAGCTCTGGCAAGTCCAAGAAGCTGTTTTTGGCCGCCAGAGAGCGTTACTCCTCCAGGACCTCCTATTGTTGTATCATATCCATTTGGTAAGCTTAGTATTAGCTCATGTATTCCTGCAATTTTTGCTGCTTTGATTATTTCTTCAGGATTTGGATCTGGCCTCATGCGAGCAATATTAGCTTTGACACTAGTGTTAAATAACTCAATATCCTGAGGTAAGTAGCCAACATAATTACCAAAATTTTCTCGATTCCAAGTATATACATCAGCGCCATCTAGTCTGACTACACCAGATATTGGCTTCCATACACCAACAGTTAATTTTGCGATAGTGGATTTACCAGAAGCACTTGCACCAATAACACCAACTACATCTCCAGGATCTATAATGAATGATATTCCTTTTACTGTCGGCTTATTGCTTCCATAAGGAGTAAAAAATACTCTATCAAATTCCAATTTTCCTTCAGGTTCTGGTAGAGCCATCGTTTGCTCTCTTTTTGGCGATGTTAATATAAGTCTTTGTAGCCTTCCATATGACATTCTAGCCTGATTTAAAAACTTCCAAGTATGAACCGCAGCATCAAATGGTGCTAATACTCTACCCATTAAAATTGAAGCAGCGATGATGCTACCGGCAGTCTTATGAGCTGTGATTGCAAGTAATGCACCTGTTCCAATTACTGATATTTGCAGAGTTGAGCGCAAAAACTTAGTGATTCCAGTAATTACATTAGAGCGATTTTGTGCTTTAATTTGCATTGCTCGATTCTGATCATTTCGTTTACACCAATCAGAGACTATGAATTCTGACATGCCCATAGCTTCAACCACTTCTGCATTTCTTGTTGCAACATCTATAGCATTGATATTCCGTATAGTTTCTTCGTTGGTTTCTTGTAATATTCGTTTAGTGGCAAGTTCATTCCATATTGCCATAGAGACTAATATAATAATTCCAGTAATAGCTATAAACCCCGTGGAGGTATGTATCATGAAAATCACAACAAGGTAAATTAACGACCATGGAGTATCAAACAGTGAGAATATACCATTTCCTGTAATGAAATTTTTTATCACTCCGAGATCTCGTATTGCTTCACCACTTGAAGTTGAGCTCTGCACTGACGTTAGCCTGATTGACCTTACTATCAGATCTGGTGTTGCAGTTTTATCGATCCAATCACCTATTTTTGCCATTGCTAAATATCGACAAGTTTCAAGCATTGCAGAACATGCAAATGCAGATAAAGTGATAATTGTCAGCATAGTTAGTGTTGATACACTTTCGCTCGATATCACCCGATCAAGCACTTGAGAGGTATAAAGTGGTAGGAATAACACTAATAAATTGATTCCCGCACTAAACCAAAAGATAAACCAAAATGCACTTTTGCATTTTTCTAGGCAAACATATAGAGTACTTTGCTTCAATTCTTTTTTTATTGATGGCGTAATTTCCACAATCTTCCCCTTAATTTGATTACATGCACCATATACAATTTTTATTACAAAAATATTAATAACGGTAGTTAGCTTACTTTAAGTGAGTAAAATATTAATATATGTGAATAGGAAATATAAACAATGGTAAAAAGAAGTATAGTTGATATTTCCTTCGTTGCCTATAGCGAAGCTACGTCATACCGCGATTCATTCTATAGCTGTACGAACATTCATTTTTGAAGATAAACTGCACAGCAAATGGTGTCATGAAAGTAGCTGACACTGGGATGGCTTTGTTGCATCGCTACTTATGAAAGGCTAACTATAATTAGGATTATGAGCAACTTATTGAAAATCTTGTTTTTTTGCAATCAATCTGATCAAATTTAAGAATAGTAATTTGTTATTT
>NZ_JAPQLG010000020.1:0-3850 GCF_028982005.1 Wolbachia endosymbiont of Drosophila bocki
CATAGATATACCTCTTTCTTAACTATGCTTATTTTACCTCATATTTTCGAGATCCTTAACAGGTTCTTAATTTCTCAAAAAAATCCTTTAACAAAAAAGAGCATTCTGTTTCTAATATCCCACCATAAACTTCAGGTATATGGCTGCAAAATTGAAATATCTTAGCACCATTTTCAATTCCTCCACCTTTTGGATTATAAGCTCCAAAGTACAATCGTTTAATTCTGGCAAAGGAAATGGCTTGAGCACACATCGGACATGGTTCTAATGTTACGTACATATCAGCATCACAAAGCGTGGGAGTTGAAAATGCTTGTCTGATTGCTAACATCTCTGCATGCGCAGTTGGATCGCTGGATATATTGTGTGCAGAAGAAATGATATTGTCTCCACTCACTATTACAGCACCTATGGGCACCTCATCATTTTTTTGAGCGAGTTTGGCTTGCTCTATGGCAAGCTCCATATATTGATACTTAAACACTAGGCACTTATTTCTTATCAATTGCTGCTTTAACGAACGACACGAAAAGAGAATGAGGAGAAAACGGCTTTGATTGAAATTCTGGATGAAACTGCACACCAATAAACCACGGATGACTCCCTAACTCCACTGCCTCTATGCACGTTCCATCTTCTGATATGCCACTGCATAGCAGCCCATTTTTTTCCAAATCATCTTTATAATCTGAATTGATTATGTATCTATGCCTGTGTCTTTCTGAAATAGTAGTGTTACTATATGCATCCATCATTTTAGAGTTTGCATTTATATTACATTTGTATGCCCCAAGTCTCATGGTTCCACCAAGATCGTCATCTTGATCGCCAGCTAACTTAACGATTGGATGTTTACAGTTACGAAATTCTTCAGAGTGTGCATCTTCAAGCTTAACAACATTACGAGCAAATTCAATAATTGCAAGCTGCATACCAAGGCAAATTCCGAAAAATGGGATATTATTTGTACGGGCATAATTTATTGCTAATATTTTACCCTCTACTCCGTCATCACCAAACCCCCCTGGAACAAGGATTGCATGAGAATTCTGTAATTTCTCTCCTATAAGTTTTTCATTTATAGGTTTTTCTTCCTTCTCTCTTGAGTTAACCCAATTTATCTTTGCTTTGACTTTATTACTAATCGCACCATGATTTAATGCTTCAATCAGTGATTTGTATGCATCAGGGAATTCGGTGTATTTTCCCACTATAGATACAGTAACTTCCTGTGTTGGGTGCCTTATGGAATGCACTATTTGATCCCATTCAGTCAAGCTTGGTTTTGGCTTACTTAAATGAAAGTGCTCCAAAATTTGCGTATCAAGCCCACATTGGCTATACAACACCGGTAACTCATATATATGACTCACATCAGGGGCAGGTATTACATTGGATAAAGAAACATTGCAAAGCTTAGCTATTTTCTCTCTTTGATTATCGAAAATTTCTTTCTCACTGCGGCATAATATAATATCTGGTTGTAACCCCGCGGAATTTAACTCTCGAACTGAATGCTGCGTTGGTTTTGTCTTTAATTCTTGCGCTGCGGTAAGATATGGTATTAAAGTTAAGTGAATCAGGATAATTCTTTGTTTTCCTAATGTGTAGTTAACTTGGCGTATAGCCTCCAAAAATGGTTGGCTTTCAATGTCACCTACAGTTCCGCCTATTTCACATATTACAAAATCTAAACCTTCCGTACCATTAAAAATGAACGATTTGATCAAATCTGTCACATGAGGAATGACTTGCACAGTTTTGCCCAGATAATCACCACGCCTCTCTTTCTTCAATAACTCATGATATATCTTACCAGTTGTTATATTATCATCTTTTGTTGCTTTAATTCCAGTAAAACGCTCATAATGCCCAAGATCCAAATCAGTTTCAGCACCATCTTCGGTAACAAATACCTCTCCGTGCTGAGTTGGGTTCATTGTTCCAGGATCAATGTTGAGATACGGGTCAAGTTTTCTGATACGGATCTTAAAACCATGAGCTTGAAGAAGCGCACCAACACTCGAAGCAACTAAGCCTTTACCAAGCGATGACACAACTCCACCTGTGACAAAGATAAATTTAGCTTCCTTCATTAATTTTCAAATGGAACAGAAGTAGATTCACTTTCTTGCTTTTTTTCTAATATAATTTTTTCTGCGATCGATTTTTTATGTACGTCTTTTGAACATAATCCTGACAATAGCAATGTGTTTATAATAAACAATCCAGCAACAATAGCCGTTATTCTGCTGAGCGGGTTTTCAGAAGATTTCACCGGAATCATCGAATTGACCCCCTGTTGTGTATTACTAAAACCACTTAACGAACTACTTCCAGGCGGCTGCAAGAGCACTAAAATTACTAACACAACAACCAATATTATTTGAAATATACTTAATACCGCTACTGACATTATAGATAGGGCTGAAAATAAAAATCTTAGCAGTACAAAGCACGTAAGTCAAGAACATCTGTCACCCAAGTAGTTTGAAATCTAAGTATGTATTTACTGCTTACCTTATTTTGATTAACATATGCATAAGACTTTGGGCTTAATATGTATCACATTTTAAAATACAAAGATTATGAACCAAAAATAGACGAAAGTGCTTTCATCGCAGGTGGTTCGCATATCATAGGCAAGGTTGAAATAGGAAGAAATGCGAGCATCTGGTTTAATTGTGTGGTCAGAGGGGACGTTGGATCAATAAAAATAGGTGATGGAACAAATATTCAAGATGGAACGGTAATTCATGTGGATAGAAACCCAGGTGGTGACACAATTATTGGCAGCATGGTAACAGTGGGACATTTTTGTATGTTGCATGCATGCACGGTGCATGATAAAGCGTTTATTGGTATGGGCTCTACCGTGATGGACCATGCAGTTGTGGAGTCTGAAGCTATGGTAGCTGCTGGCTCGCTAGTGACACATGGAAAAGTAATAAAAAGTGGGGAAATATGGGCTGGCAGGCCAGCAAAATTCTTCAAAAAAATGTCGAATGAAGAAATTAAACATATTACACAATCAGCACAAAATTATATTATGCTAATGAAGGAATATAAAAACTGAAGTTCGCGTCAAGTGTTTTACTTGACACGTACATTTCGGCTTAACCCTTGTTACTTCTTTTTCCCATCTCATTTACTTCTTGTTCTTTTGCCCCATCTACTTGAGTACTAGGTAATACTGCATATGTAATACCACCAGCTACGAGTGCAGATGTTACTGCTATACCAATTATTACTAACATCTCTAACCTAACTGTATGTTCAAGTGCAGTAAATGCTATCAGTCCAGCAGCAAGACCAACACCAACAGTAGCGGTGTACCTCGCTCCATTGCCTTGTTTTGGTTGCTCAGTTGTTTTGCTTTTATCTTCTAGTGTTTGTTTTTCCTTCTGTAATTTATCAACAAGACTTTTACTCTCTTCTAATTGTTTATTTAACTCCACAACTTCAGCATTTTTAGCTTGCAACTGCTGAACTTGAGCTTTTAATTGTGTTATTTCCTCATCTTTAGCTTGTAACTGAGCAGCACTTGGTCGGTTGTTTAGCTGTTCTTGTAAATCTTTTATTTCATCGTCTTTAGCTTTTAACAGAGTAGCATCTGGTTGGTTGTTTAGCTGTTCTTGTAAATCTTTTATTTCATCGTCTTTAGCTTGTAACTGTTGCTGTAAGTTCGCAACTTCTTGTGTATTTTGTTGAGCTTTTAATGCCATTATTTCCTCGTCTTTCTCTTTTAACTGCTGCTTACTCCGTTGTAGTCTTTTACTTGCGTGTGTCCAGAGAAGGTGAGTATGTTCAGTAGGAGTTAAACCTACCGGGATAAAAGTCGGAGTCCCGT
>NZ_JAPQLG010000021.1:0-4210 GCF_028982005.1 Wolbachia endosymbiont of Drosophila bocki
AGCTAATTATTCACTATCCATTTTTTAAGTTGGCGTTTTTTGATGTTTTAAATAGCGTATTTCAGCTTGTGTAGCTAGAAATTTGATAAAGACATGAGGTGCACATAGTGCAAAAAATTAAGCACGATTTACGCCAAATACATTAAGTTTTTTTGTCATTAATCCACTGCAGAGATTGCGAAGATAAATAAATAGCTTCAGTTTCATGATAAGGGGGCTGGCGAAGGGTGTCAAGGAAGTTTTTCGTTTCATCCAATGCGCTGCCAAAAGTTTGTTATGCAAGAGATCCCATAAATTGGGTGTCATAATAACTACACCCACATTAATTTTGGTGTACGTGACCTTGAAAAATCGTGATTCAATACTTAAACTATTAGGGTGGTAGGCAAATAATGGAGCTCAAAATGCATAATGTACAAGAAACTGAAAATTTAAAATTTGACGCTGAGGTAGGGAAAGTGCTGAATATAGTGATTCATTCACTTTACACCAATAAAGACATTTTTCTGCGTGAATTAATATCAAATGCATCAGATGCATGTGATAAGTTGCGCTATGAATCTCAACTAAACCCTAATTTGCTAGATTTGAGTGACGAATTAAAAATCACTATCAGCTCCAATAAAGATAAGAACGAGCTATATATCACTGATAATGGCATTGGAATGAATAGACAGGATTTAATAGACAATCTTGGTACAATTGCAAGCTCTGGTACGCAGAAGTTCTTGGATGCGATTAAGAATAGCAAGGATTCAAGCCAAACTGTGGAGCTGATTGGGAAGTTTGGTGTTGGTTTTTACTCAAGCTTTATGGTTGCATCAGAAGTAATAGTAGAATCGAGAAAAGCTGGAGAAGAGGAGTCTTGGATCTGGCAATCCAAAGGAGATGGGGAATATTCAATCAGCAAGTCAGATAATCAAGTCCCTCGCGGAACCAAAATTACGCTCATTATGCATCCTGAAGAAAACGAGTTTTTAGATAAATTTCGTGTTGAAAATATTGTCACTACTTACTCTGATCACATAAATTTTCCTGTTGAATTTATAGACGAAGAAGGAAAAAGTGAAAAGTTAAACGGTAAGGCTGCAATTTGGACTAAGCCAAAAAATGACGTTACTCAAGAGGAGCACAACGATTTTTTCCGCAGTGTTGCTCACGTTGGCGGGGAGCCCTGGATGATATTGCATAATAAAAATGAAGGTGCAATAGAATATACAAATTTGCTTTATGTTCCTTCTATAAAACCTTTTGATTTATTCCATCCAGATAGACGTTGCTCTGTGAAGTTATATGTAAATAAAGTATTTATCACTGAAGATAACGTACAGATTATACCACAATACTTGCGTTTTCTGAAAGGCGTGGTTGATTCACCGGACTTGCCTCTTAATATCAGCAGAGAAACGCTGCAGAATAATCGTGTTGTTGAGCAGATCAGAAAATCTCTCACTAAGCGTGTGATATCAGAGCTCGGTAAAAAAGCAAAAGAGAATTTAGAGGAATATACAAAATTCTGGACCAATTTTGGTGCAGTTTTAAAGGAAGGTCTTTGTGAAGCTATGCCAACTGATGAGAGAGAAGCACTACTCTCAATTTGCAGATTTCATAGTACTGGTGATGAGAAATTAGTCAGCATTGATGACTATATAAGCAGAATGAAGCCTGAGCAGGAACATATCTATTATCTCACCGGAAATAGCCTCGGTTCAGTGAAAAACAGTCCGCAACTTGAGGGGTTCGTCAGTAAAGGGCTGGAGGTTCTTCTGTTCGTTGATCCAGTGGATGATTTCTGGACTAGTGTAATTCATGAATATAAAGATCAAAAGTTTAAGTCTGTGACTCGCGCTGATGTTGATTTGGAAAAATTCTCTTCAGAAGAAGATAAGAAAAATGAAGAAAACAAATCGAATGAAGAAAAAACTGAGGAAACTATATTGCAATATTTTACTACAGTGCTTGGAGATTCAGTAAAAAGCGTAAAAATTTCCAAAAAATTGACTGATAGTCCCGTATGCCTAGCGGTTGATGAAGGTGCTATGGATCTTCGCATGGAGCGTTTTTTGCGTGAACAAAAGCAGCTAAATTACCGCACGCCAAAGGTGCTTGAAATTAACACTAAGCATCCTGTAATAAAGAGTATAATGAAATCTTATGCTGAAAGTGGTGAAAACCCAACATCGGAGGACATGGTTCACTTATTGTTTTACCAAGCTTGCATCGTGGAAGGCGAAGAGATGGATGACGCGAGCAGCTTTGCTAAGAGACTGAATAATTTGCTTGGCAAGATTTCTGTTTAATGCTATACTTAGCTTAGCTGCTGGTTAGGAGGTAAAACATGTTTGGTTCCAATTTTAGGGACTTTGTATCACAAGATGCAACTTCACAGGGCCAATCAAATTCTGAAAGATTAGTCAAAAGTTGGCATGGTTTTGAAAAACCAGATTCTGAAGATTCAGGTATTGAAGAAGAGTTTGAAGTTTTAGATAGCGAAAGTCAAGAGATACCAGCTACTCCATGTAGCACACCCCTGAAGATCTAAGTTTAGAGAATGCAATACTTGCAAACTTTCCTGATGGTTGTGATAGGTCGTTTACTGTAGAGTTAAAAGATGAAGATTCATATGGTATCATTCCTAAAAACTTAACTTTTGCTGAGATTATAAATATCTTAAATCAAGCTATACAAGAAGATAATTGTGAAGAATTAGACAAGGTTGTACAAAATATTGAAGATTATGAAGGCAGGTCTATTACGCTGGATAATGAAAATCTCAAAGATTTCTGTTCAAATCAACTTGATTTGGAGTTACAAAACGGAAGCAACCATCAACATATATATTCAAATGTACTATCACAATATAAATTTGATCAAGAGGGTTTCGAGTATGATTATTCAGTAAAAGAATTGGTACTATTGGCAATTGCAGCTAATGACAAGCTAGTAGAGCAATATCAGGATTTTCTTTTTGCTGAAGGAAATTTAAGTCTTTTACCTCTCCTTGTTGGTGGTCAAAAATATATTGAAGCTTTTATAGAAAAATTCCATGGTACCGATGGAGTTTGTGGAAGATTAAAAGATCAAACTATACAACTTGTCGAACCTAATAAGATTGGTTTTTTCTCAGTTATAGCATTAAGAAAAGAGCAAGAATTATTAAATGCAGTTTTTGTCGAATACGTTTTAAGAGATTTTGGACAGGTGTTAAAAACAAGTAATCCTGATTCTTTGTATGGTGTGCTTGAAACAGCGTCTCTGATCAAAAATGAAGAATTCATCACGATAGTGCTGGGTGCATTTGAAAGATATATTAATAAGCTAACTAAAAAAGCCTCAACAGAAGAGTTATTAAAAAAGAGTTTTGTTACTTTATCAGAAACTGCGATAAGCCAGGAACACACATCTGTCATTGAATACCTGTGCAAACGATACACTAATAGTGCAGATCATGCCATTTACGATGTATATGAACAAGCATTTGCGGATGATAAAGTTATTACAATACTAGGGCAACAAATCCTGAAAAACATACGAGCTCGTGGCAGAAAAGAAATTTATGATTTAATTCTGAAAACTGCATTGGATGCTGGTAATATTGCATTTATCGAGCACTTGTGTGAAAAATGTGTTAAATGCAGCAATGATGTTATCGGCTATCTCAATCAAAAATTTAAAAATAACGAATTTGATAACATACACGAATCAATCCTCATTGCATTGTCTAATGTTGAATACACAGACACAGACGTTATAGTCGAGGCGCTTTTTTACACTAAAGAAATCCATCAAAACGTATCACATAATGAGCAAGTGATTAGGCTGGTCATACAGAATATACTGAAAAATGCAACACACTACTCAATAGGCCAAGAAGATTACTCCTTAGTCAAGGAAGTATGTTACTTATACACAGAAGAGGGTGCAATTAACGTAATTTTTCAAGAGGAGTGTAAGATTTTTAAATCTAGCATAGAAAAGCGCATAGAAGATCTGGAAAAGGAAAACAAATTATTGCAATCTGAAGCTTTACGTGAATATAACAGCCGTCTTCCAGGTATTGTAAATGGATTAGTTCAGACTGCTTGCATAGTGTATGATGAATACACTAAAGATCCAAAAGACAATAAACGTCAAAAGAATATTGATCTAAGAACCTGTTTAAAATCTTCGTAATAGGAGAGAAATGAAGGAAAGGACAATCATTTGCAAG
>NZ_JAPQLG010000022.1:0-3342 GCF_028982005.1 Wolbachia endosymbiont of Drosophila bocki
TAGATATACCTCTTTCTTAACTATGCTTATTTTACCTCATATTTTCGAGATCCTTAACAGGTTCTTAGGCGGTAGGTATGTCGAAAAGTAATTTTTTTGTATGGTTGATAGTATCTCTTTTCTATGCGTACCAGTATGTGTTACGTGTCATGCCAAACATAATTGCGCCTGTATTAATAACAAAATTTAATATAAGCATTGCAGATTTAGGGCAATTTAATGGTCTCTACTATGTGGGATTTACACTAGTTCATATCCCTGTTGGTCTTTGTTTTGATAGATTCGGTCCAAAAATTGTTTTGCCTATTTGTGCTGTCTTGGTATCTATTGGAACATTACCTCTTGTGTGCTTTGATGAGTGGTATTATTCAGTATTAGGTAGAATAATTGTTGGGATTGGCTCGTCTGCGTCAGCAATAGGAGTATTTAAAGTTGCCAGTATGTATTTTTCGCGAGAAAAATCAGCAAAAATGGCAAGCATATCTGTTATTATAGGGCTATTAGGGGCAATATATGGTGGTCTACCAATAGAACTTTTGCTTGATGAGTTTGGTTGGAATTACGTAATTTATATTCTTTCAGGGTTTGGTTTCTTACTCGCTTTATCTTTATTTTTAGTTATTCCTTACAATGCTTACGACTTTCGAAAAGAAAAAATTAGCATGAAGGATCTAAAAACTGTGCTTTTCAATAAATATATCATTCTAATTAGTTTTTTTGGTGGCTTAATGGTAGGTCCACTAGAAGGTTTTGCTGATGCTTGGACAAAAGCTTTTTTATGTGAGGTATATCAAATGGCCGGTGATCTAGCGTCTTCAATTTCTTCTGTTATATATGTAGGATTTGCAGCTGGATTGCTCTCTTTTGCTCACATATTAGAAAAATACCAAAATAGACATTATGAAGTTATTATTGTCTGTTCCTTTGCAATGATTGCTAGTTTCCTTTTACTTTTTACACGGGCTGGCGGATTGTATATTGCATTGCCTGCACTTCTTGTTATAGGTTTCGCTTCTGGATATCAAATAGTAACACTGTACAAAGCATTAAGTTATGTAAATAATAACTTAATAGGATTAACTACAGCTGTATCAAATATGATAGTTATGGTTTTTGGCTACCTCTTTCACACTGGAATTGCGAAGGTAATAGGTTCTTATTGGGATAAAGCGATTATACATGGAAGTCCTATTTATAGTGCTGAATTGCTGATAAAAGCAACATCTATTATTCCTGTATGTTTGCTAATAGCTGTTTTTGGGCTCTTATGGTTAAAAAAGCAGGACAAGCAGTCTTAAAATTGCTTGTGCATCTTAAAATTAAAGCGAGGTTTGATCTATGATGAGTGTTTTAAAGAAAATCTGTGGCTCTAAAAATAGTTTAAAGTCTTTTGATAACGAGGTTTATCAGTTTATAGAAAAAGAATTACAACGCCAAAAATCACAATTGCAATTAATTGCATCAGAAAATTTTGCAAGCAAAGCGGTAATGGAGGCACAAGGCTCTTTTCTGACTAATAAATACGCAGAAGGTTATCCAGGCAGAAGATATTACTGTGGTTGTGAGCATGTGGACAAAGTTGAAAGTCTGGCCATAGAAAGACTTTGTAAGTTGTTTGGTATAAAATTTGCAAATGTTCAGCCTCACTCTGGTTCTCAGGCAAATCAAGCCGTGTTTGCTTCGCTGCTTACTCCAGGTGATACAATACTTGGATTGTCACTGAGTTGCGGTGGGCACCTAACTCATGGTGCGGCGCCAAGCCTTTCTGGTAAATGGTTTAAGTCGATTCAATATACAGTAAATAAAGACACTTATCTGCTCAATATGGATGAGATAGAAAAGCTGGCGCTGGAGCATAAACCGAAATTGATCATAGCTGGTGCTTCTGCTTATCCAAGAAAAATGGACTTCAAACGCTTTCGCGAGATTGCAGATAAAGTTGGTGCTTATTTGCTTGCAGACATTGCTCACTATGCAGGGCTTATTGCAGCGGGCGAATATCCATCCCCTGCTGAATATGCACATGTTATGACTTCCACGACTCACAAAACTTTGCGTGGTCCTCGTGGTGGAATAGTGATGACCAATGATGAAGCATTACACAAAAAAATTCAATCCGCAGTTTTTCCAGGATTGCAGGGCGGGCCACTTATGCATGTGATAGCTGCAAAAGCTGTTGCATTTAAAGAAGCATTAGCACCAGAGTTTAAGACTTATGGCAAGAAAGTCGTGGAAAATGCGAAAGTGCTGGCTCAAGAATTGCAAAAGCATGGACTTGACATTATAACCGGTGGCACTGACTCTCATATAGTGCTAGTTGACTTAAGATCGCAGAAATTAACTGGAAAAGACGTTGTAGATAGCCTTGAGAGAGCCGGTATTACCTGTAATAAAAACTCTGTACCATTTGATACAGCAAAGCCGACCATCACTTCAGGGCTCCGTTTTGGCACCGCTGCTGAGACAACACGCGGACTTGAGGCAGAAAATTTTAAAGAGATAGCTGGTCTAATAAATGAAGTAATTCAAGGATTAATCAGCGGAAATAGCTCAAGTGTCGAAAAAGCAGTAAAAGCTAAAGTTGAAAGGATTTGTAGTAATTTTCCTATTTATTAATTTATGTGGTGTCATCCAAGTAGCTGGTAGAAACGAAAAAACTTACTTGACACCCTTCGCCAGCCCTCTTATCATGAAACTGAAGGTATTCATTTATCCTCAATCTGTGCAGATTAAACGACAACAGTATTACGTAATTGGCGTCTTATTTTTAATTTTTTGCACTATGCGCACCCTACGTCTTCACAACATTTCTGGGTTTTTACCTATATAAGCTGAAACGCGCTTATATAGCGTTTAAGACAGTATAGCACGCCAATTTGCAGGATTAGAGAGTGACAACTAGCTAATACGGGATTTCTTTTGCCTTTTTTTCTGCTTAGTAAATTTCTTAAACATTTAAACTAAGATGAGTTGCATTTAAAAGTAGCTAAATTCCAGTGTTTAAGACTTAAAAAACGCCAATACTGAAAATAGACAATGACTGGGGCTTCTTTTGCCTTTTTTTCATTTGGTAAATTTCTTAATGTTTGTAGCTAACATGAACAAACATTTGAGAGTAACTTCTGCTAGTAGGGTGTCATCCCAGTGCCCAGACACTGGGATCCAGGAATTTTATTAAGTTAGTAAGCATAAAAGTAGCCGTTTTATGTTAAAATACAACATTTTAATGATTATGAAAAGGCTGGATTCCAGCGGGCTTTGTTGCATCGCTGGCTATGATGGATTAAAGATAAAAAAGATGGAGAATATCAGTAGCTTATTATTCTGGTATTTATAATAAGA
>NZ_JAPQLG010000023.1:0-3599 GCF_028982005.1 Wolbachia endosymbiont of Drosophila bocki
TAGATATACCTCTTTCTTAACTATGCTTATTTTACCTCATATTTTCGAGATCCTTAACAGGTTCTAAGCTCAGACCTACAAAAGGCGGCAAAATAATAGTTACGTCTCGTAATACTGAATGGCCACAAGGGAGTATAGGTGTAGACGTTTTTACTCCCCCAGAATCAGAATTATATGTTAAGAAAATTCTAGGCCAGGTTTCAGAAAGCGATAGGCCAAATATAGGTATATTGGCAGAAAAGTTAGGTAGATTACCTTTGGCATTAGCTCAGGCTTGCGCTTACATCAAAGAAAACAAAATGACTATCTCACGTTACTTAGAAATTTATGCAGAAAGGAAGCTTTATTTATTATCTCATAAAACACTACCTAAGGATTCTAACCATGAGCCTGTGTTTATTACTTGGGATATTACAATGGACGCAATTCGTAATGAGTCTAAACTAGCAAGCAAGTTGTTAGTAGCTTGTGCATATTTAGACAATGATATTCCTAAAGATTTGTTAAGAATATTTCCTGAGATTGTAGAGAACAATTCTGAAGAAAAACCTTTTGAAGAAGTATTAGGTATATTATTGAGATATTCGATGCTAGTGTCCAATGAGCAGAGTAGTAGTGTTTCTATTCACTGTTTAGTATAAGATGTAATTAGGCTAAAGTCAAAGGAAAGTGGAAAAATTAAAAAAGATATAAAAACCGTTTTTCAATTATTAAAAGAAAGCTTCCCTGACGACAGTGACAAATTAGAAGATTATGCTAAGAAACGACAGTTGTTACCACATTTAGAAACGTTCTTATCACATATAGATGATTGGCTAGGAAAAAATCCTTTAGAAAAGCAAACAATAGAGAAGGATTATCTTGTGGATTTGTTAATACGAATGAGTGATGGATATTATTACTTGGGTAATCCTAGAAGACAAAAGGAGTCGCTTGAACGGGTTTTACCTATCTTTAGAAAACATTATGGATCTGATCATTTTATAGTCGCCATGGCACTGACAAACCTCGGTATCGCTTGCGGGGATTTAGGTGATCACAAGAAAAAAAAGACGTTGCTTGAACGGGCTTTACCTATTTCTGAGAAACATTATGGCCCTGACCATTTCGAAGTTGCTGCCATACTGACAAACCTAAGTAGTTCCTACGGGACTTTAGGCAATCATGATAAACAAAAGGAGCTTCTTGAACGGACTTTAACAATTAAAGAGAAACATTATGGCCCTGACCATTTCGAAGTTGCTAGGACGCTGGCAAACCTTGGTAACTCTTATAGGGCTTTAGGTACTCCTCAAAAAGCAAAAGAGTTGCTTGAACGGGCTTTACCCGTCCTTAAGAAACACTACAGTCCTGATCATCCTGAAGTTGCTATACCACTTGCAAATCTTGGTATTGCCTATGGTGCGTCAGGTAATCATGAAAAAAAAAGGAGTTGCTTGTGCGGGCTTTAATAATTCAAGAGAAACATTATAGCTTTGGTCATTCTGGAGTTGTTAAAACACTGATAAATCTAGGTAATGCTTATGGAGATTTAGGTGATCACAAGAAAAAAAAGGAGTTGCTTGAACGGGCTTTAGCAATTAATGAAAAACGTTATGGCCCTGACCATTTCGAAGTTACTGCCATACTAACAAATCTCGGCACCGCTCATTATGCTTTAGGTGATCCTCAGAAAGCAAAAGAGTTGTTTGAACGGGCTTTAGTTATCTTTAAGAAACATTACGATTCTGACCATTTTGAAATTGTTAAACCACTGGCAAACCTGGGTACCGTTTATGGTACTTTAGGTGATCCTCAAAAGGCAAAAGAGTTGTTTGAACGAGCTTTACCTATTTTTGAGAAACATTATGGCTCTGGTCATGTTCAAGTTGCCAAACTACTGGCAAATCTTGGTATTGCCTATGGCGCTTTGGGCGATCACAAGAAACAAGAGGAATTGCTTGAACAGGCCTTGCCTATTTTTGAGAAACATTATGGCCCTGATCATCCGGAAGTTGCTAAACTACTGGCAGAACTAGATGACATTTAGGTTTTTAGCAATACTGGATTAACAACAATTCATTTGAGCTACACTTCCAAAACTAATCTATTTGGATCTTCTATATAATTTTTTATTTTAACGAGGAAAGTTACTGCTCCTTTGCCGTCAACTATTCTGTGATCGTAAGAGAGAGCCATGTACATCATAGGTCTGATTTCTACTGCATTACCAACAGCAACTGGCCTGTTTTGTATTGAATGCATTCCAAGTATTCCAGATTGCGGAGGGTTTATTACCGGAGTGGAAAGAAGTGAACCGTATACTCCACCGTTTGAGATGGTAAATGTTGCACCTTCCATTTCTGATACTTGTAATTTACCCTCACGAGCTTTTTTGCCAAGAGCAACTAAAGTCAACTCAATTTCTGCAAATGACATCTGATCGGCACCCCGAATAACTGGTACAACAAGGCCTTTATCGGTGCCAACAGCAACACCTACGTCATAGTAATGTTTATATATGATTTCATCGCCTGAGATTTCAGCGTTAATTTCAGCAATTTCTTTCAATGCTTGCACCGCTGCCTTTATAAAAAACGACATAAAACCCAGTTTTATTCCATATTTTTTTTCAAAAGTGTCCTTATATTTTGCTCTTAGATCCATGACATTTTTCATGTCAATTTCATTGAACGTGGTCAGTATTGCAGCAGTATTTTGCGATGCTTTCAAACGAGCGGCAATTACTTGCCTTATTTTGCTCATTTTTACTCGTTCCTCTCTTTGCTCTCCACTTACTACACTTTTTGGCAATTCGTATTGTTTTATTGCAGGTTGTTCAGCTTTGTTCATATGGCCTATCACATCTGCTTTTGTTATTCTGCCTCCCACGCCAGTTCCTTTGACGCTTTCTGCACTGATTGCATTTTCTTCCATAATTTTACGAGCTGATGGAGCATCTTTTTTAGCAGCACTTTCGCTTTTATCTTCTTTTCTCGCTTCCTCTTTTACTTCTCCCATGGAAAGCTTCGCTAACAATTGATCAGGACTTATTACATCATCTTCTTTTATAAGAAATTCAGTTATTTGCCCTGAAGCTTCTGCAGTTAATTCGAGTGCTGTTTTGTCAGTTTCAATTTCAAAGATCAAGTCATCTACTTTTACTGCTTCTCCAATACCCTTCTTTATTTTTACTATACCTTCTGTAACTGATTCACCACCAAGAGTTTTTGGTGCTCTGATTTCTATAATTTTGCTCATAAAACAACTTCCGTATAAAACTTTCTATAGATTTATACATGAAAAGAGACATGTAATAAACTAATAAATTCATTGAGGCTCTTATCATTTAGAAGTGACAAACGGATAACATATTCCCAAATGTCATTCCAGCACGTGACGCTAGGCCATAAAAATTCCTTGACAAGCCTCGCCAGCTCCCTTATCATGAAAATGAAGCTATTTATTTATCTTCTCTCTACAGATTAAATGACAAAAAAACTCAACGTATCTGGCGTCTCGTGTTTAATTTTTTGCACTATGTGCACTCTATGTCTTTATCAAATTTCTAGGTTTTTACCTACACAAGCTGAAATACGCTTATAAAGCATTTAAAACAT
>NZ_JAPQLG010000024.1:0-1943 GCF_028982005.1 Wolbachia endosymbiont of Drosophila bocki
TTTATGTTAAAATACAACATTTTGATGATTATGAAAAAGCTGGATTCCAGTGTCAAGCACTGGAATGACATCGTTTACTATGTACCATATTGCAATGTTCGTACAGCTGTGTGTCACGCACTTTGCTTCAATATTTGCACATTAGCCACTCCTCTAAACAGATACGCTAGTTTTTGTGAATATAATACAACGCAGCTTACCATTTGTTATGCAGACTTGCTACAACCCAAACTCTTCATTGACTTTATCAACTATTGCCTGTGGTGGATCCTCTCCCCATCCTGAATACAAAATCTCTCCATAGTCTGCAACATCTATAGAGCCAGTTCTGCTTTTTGCTAGAAACGTTTCTCTTTTCTCTTTATCAACTAATACATAATGCCACGCTGATTTTCCACGATCTTTACCACGGACTAAGTATATAAGATCTGACCTACTTCTTTTTGTTGAATCAGCAAAAGATCTTTTATTGACAGTTCTGCTTTTACTTTTTATGCCGCCAATTTCAGAAAAAGCTTCCTTGGATTCGGTTTTTTTGCCTGCTAATTCAGAAATTTTTCCTTTTTCCCCTAATGCCCGTTCTTTGGTGTTTTGAGACGAATACTTACTGGAAAAACCTTCCCCTGTACCGCCAGGAGTCCTGTTTGTGAAACGCTTAGTAAATGAATTATTGTCGTTGTTTTCTGCCATAAAAATCTCCAAACTTTAGATTGTAGAATCCAAACTTTTACTACACTTTATCATATGTTAATTAAATTAATATAAATGAAAAATAATATAGTAATTATTACAGGAATTACGGCCTCAGGTAAATCAGAATTATGCGATAACCTGATAGAAAAATATGGAAATATTAGTATAATAAATTGTGATTCAAAGCAGGTATATGAAGAAATTCCCATAATTACTGCTCAACCACCAAAGCAAGAAGAATTTTATAAACTATATGGTTATGTTTCAGCAAAAGAAAATTATTCCGTGGGTCTATGGTTAGAAGATTTAGAAAAAGAAGTTAATCACGCACTAGAAAATGCTCAAATACCTATCATCACTGGAGGAAGTGGGCTCTACATTAGCAGCTTAATCAAGGGCTTATCATCAATGCCACAAATAAGTCAGGAAGTGAGGAAAAATGTAAGCGAATTAAGGAAAAATTTAAGTAAAGAGGAGTTTTACAAATTAGCGCTAAGCAAAGATCCAAGGATTCAAGGTAAAGTGTTCATGAATGACTCGCACCGCCTTTCAAGGGCACTTGAAGTTATCACTGAAACTGGCAAGTCAATTTTTGTATGGCAAGAGAATAGACAGCCTCCCTTGTTCAATAATTTTAAGATACACACAATTTTGCCTAAGCGTGAAGACGTATATCAAAAAATAAATTCTCGTTTCATTACAATGGTTGAAAATGGAGCAATTGATGAAGTAAAGAAGCTACTTAGCATGAACCTAGCTCCACATTTGCCAGCTATGAAAGCACACGGAGTGCCAGAAATTATAAAGTACTTGAAAGGTGAGATTACTTTAGACGAAGCGATACAAATTGCTCAAACAAACACAAGACACTACGCGAAACGTCAATATACTTGGTTTAAAAATCAGTTCCCAAGTTCTGAAGTCATTGATTGTGCAAATGAGCTAACAGCGCTTGAAATATTTTAATTGTTAGTTTCTAGGTGTATTTCCATACTCATTGCTATGAATGGACGGTTCCATACTTTCCAGATGGCTGTTCACTTTTGGTGGCTTATCCAAGCCATGCTCTATTTTTATTTTAAAAAATCCAAGCCTCTCGCAAAATTTCTGAAAACACTCTTTTATAACGTCAAACAAGTTTTTATCACCTATATTATAGTCCTTTGTTATAGTCCTTCAGTCTCTTAGAACCTGTTTAAAATCTTCGTAATAGGAGAGAAATGAAGGAAAGGACAATCATTTGCAAGCTG
>NZ_JAPQLG010000025.1:0-1712 GCF_028982005.1 Wolbachia endosymbiont of Drosophila bocki
CAACGTCACTATTAACTATTGCATTCCAGAACAATTTGATGCATCATTCTTTTTGTAAAAAACATTCCACGCTTTCTCTCCACTTTTTCTGGGTAAGGTCACTGACTCAATACCCAGTCGATATCCTTTCCACCAGTTCTTTTACTGCCGGTACGTAGCCATTCTCATAAAATGGATCTTGCTTAAATTTGTACACATTGTGCCCGGAAAACATGAGTTCGTTCTCAATATCACCACCCTGTATAGTGTTTTGCAGTGTTTTTTGTATGCAAAAACTACGCGGATCTGGCTTTCGTCCTGTTGAATGGTCACCATGATCTTTCCAATTGCTAAACAAACAATGACTTAAGCATCCCACACAATTGATTTGATCTTGTCTTATCTCTGTAAACCTGCCTGGCGTCACAAAAATAACAGTTGTATCTGGAGTTTTCATTGCTTCTGTATACCCTGCTTTAGTCCATGTATTTGCCAGTTCTTTGTCTTTTGCAGTAAGGTAGATCTTTCTACCTCTGCTACCCATTGCAAATTCATTATTAAATTCTTCGCTAGCATTTTCTGAAAACTTTATTTGACGTGAATTCCGTTCCTGCAACTCACGTATGAAGTTATTTTTTACTGCAGATGAGTAAAACCCTGTTGGACTGAATTTATTTAAAAATACATCACCTTCTTCTAAAGTGAGTAGCTTCTTTTTCCACTCTGCAGAAATTGGGCTTTCTTTCGTCAAAAGTGGACGAGTGCCAAACTGAAAAGCTATTGGTCCAATTTGCAGATTGTCAAACCAATGTTCCCAATCTTTCAAATGCCACACTCCTCCTGCCATAACAATTGGTGTTTCTGAAAGACCGATCTCGTTCATGAAAGATCTAAGCTCTGCAACTCTTTCAAATGGAGCCTGTGGTAGCTCTGGGTCTTCACTGTTACTCAGTCCATTGTGCCCTCCAGCAAGCCATGGATCTTCATACACTACTCCACCAAGCAAATAGGAAGATATTCTTTGGTAAGCACGCTTCCATAATGCTTTAAAAGCACGCACCGATGAGATAATAGGGTAATAATAAACCTGATATTTAGCTGCAATTTCTCCAAGCCTATAAGGCATACCAGCACCGCAGGTAATACCATGAATCAAACCTTTCGCTCCTTCTAATATGCCATGAAGCACGCGTTCTGCTGCTCCCATCTCCCAAAGTACATTCATGTGTATTCTTCCATGACCTTTTGATATTTCATTTGCTATTCTTGCCTGACTAATTCCAGCTTCAATACTATACTCAATCAATTCACTATGCTTTTCATTTCTTGTTTTGCCTTTATAAATTAGTGGCACTAACTCGCCATTATCATCAATAAGCTTAGCATTTGCACCAGAAAATGTACCCACAGCATCTGCTGCAGCAAATGCTCCGCTTGATCTTCCATCACTAACTGCAATGCCTTTGCCGCCCTCGATGATTGGCCACACTTCCTTTCCTGAAATTACTATCTTTTTTATCTTATTTTTCAAAACTTCCTCGCAATCTTTCACTCTATTTTACTTAATTACTAAAAAAATGATAGCTGTTTATTTTTTCTTGTATCATTAAAGCTTCTATAGCTGCTCATGCTGTTGTAGTTTGAGAGCAGTTCCCATCGGAAGGGTGTCATTCCAGTGCTTGACACTGGAATGGCTTTGTTGCATCGCTCTTCGGATAGTAGGTAACGTACAA
>NZ_JAPQLG010000026.1:0-2628 GCF_028982005.1 Wolbachia endosymbiont of Drosophila bocki
ATTTGCCTACGACTCGGCCTACGCACTTGCACCAGGACAACCATCGCCTGGCTTGGGCTACCTTCCTGCGTCACACCTGTTAATACGCTAACCGCACCAGCATGGGGTCGTGCGCTAGGCCCAGAGCGTCACCCCGAAGGGATCAGTCACTGGGATTCAGACACTTAGCACTACTGGATTAGCTTGGGCGGTTCTTCGCCGGTACGGGAATATCAACCCGTTGTCCATCGACTACGCCTGTCGGCCTCGCCTTAGGTCCCGACTTACCCAGGGAAGATTAGCTTGACCCTGGAACCCTTGGTCTTTCGGAGGACGTGTTTCTCACACGTCATTCGCTACTCATGCCTGCATTCTCACTCGTGTAGCCTCCACGGCTGGTTTCCACCGCCGCTTCGCTGGCCACACGACGCTCTCCTACCCATCAACACGGCTGGACCACGAAGGCCTACCAATAATGTCAATGCCACAACTTCGGTGGCGTGCTTGAGCCCCGTTACATTGTCGGCGCGGAATCACTTGACCAGTGAGCTATTACGCACTCTTTCAAGGGTGGCTGCTTCTAAGCCAACCTCCTGGTTGTCAGAGCAACTCCACATCCTTTCCCACTTAGCACGCGCTTTGGGACCTTAGTTGGTGGTCTGGGTTGTTTCCCTCTCGACTATGAAGCTTATCCCCCACAGTCTCACTGCTGCGCTCTCACTTACCGGCATTCGGAGTTTGGCTGACGTCAGTAACCTTGTAGGGCCCATCGGCCATCCAGTAGCTCTACCTCCGGCAAGAAACACGCAACGCTGCACCTAAATGCATTTCGGAGAGAACCAGCTATCACGAAGTTTGATTGGCCTTTCACCCCTATCCACAGCTCATCCCCTCAGTTTTCAACCTAAGTGGGTTCGGTCCTCCACGACGTCTTACCGTCGCTTCAACCTGGCCATGGATAGATCACTTCGCTTCGGGTCTAGGACATGCGACTGAATCGCCCTATTCAGACTCGCTTTCGCTACGGCTACCCCACACGGGTTAACCTCGCCACATATCGCTAACTCGCAGGCTCATTCTTCAAAAGGCACGCTGTCACCCCTACTAAGGAGGCTCCAACGGTTTGTAAGCAAACGGTTTCAGGTACTATTTCACTCCCCTCCCGGGGTACTTTTCACCTTTCCCTCACGGTACTTGTCCGCTATCGGTCATCTGGGAGTATTTAGGCTTATCAGGTGGTCCTGACAGATTCACACGGGATTTCACGGGCCCCGTGCTACTTGGGATACTCTTCGCGCCAAGAGAAGCATTTCGACTACGGGGTTGGCACCCTCTATGACCGGCCTTTCAAGACCGTTCGTCTATACCTTCTTGTAACGCCGCCACCTCGGCAGAGATGACTGAAAAGTCCCACAACCCCCAACGTGCAACGCCTGCCGGCTATCACACACGCTCGGTTTAGCCTGTTCCGGTTTCGCTCGCCACTACTAACGGAATCGCGGTTGCTTTCTCTTCCTGTGGGTACTGAGATGTTTCACTTCCCCACGTTCCCTCTACCCGCCCTATATATTCAGGCGGGAGTCACTAGGTCGGCACGCCGCCCAGCGGGGTTTCCCCATTCGGACACCCTCGGATCAAAACTTGCTTATCAGTTCCCCGAGGCTTATCGCAGATTGCTACGTCCTTCTTCGGCTCCAGATGCCAAGGCATCCACCGTTTGCTCTTAAAGACTTGAAATCACATGAGTTTGAATCAAAAACTCGACCCCATCCGAAGATGGAATCAGAAATTGACTAATGATCTTTAAGATCATCTTGTGCAACAACCCGAAGGCTGTTGCAAGATGCTCGCGTCCACTGTGTAGTTCTCAAAGTACGGGCGGTACCCCTCACCGCTTCCCCACCGGGGAAACAGAAAGAGGCCCAGAGGTTCAGACCAGATCCCAAAGGATCCGCATCCGGTCCCTCAGGACCCAACAGCGTGCAGGCACCGGTCCCCTCACCCAGAACCTTCCAACCACCGAAGCGGCGTACTAGTTCCGAGATCAGATCTCGATGCCATGTCAAATGTTCCACCCATGAGCTCCCAGCGAAGAACGTATGCCTTCGATCTGGGTTCTGGACACCCGGAGGTGTCAGATGCTCCTTAGAAAGGAGGTGATCCAGCCGCACCTTCCGGTACGGCTACCTTGTTACGACTTAGTCCTAATTACCGATCCCACCTTCGACGGCTCCCTCCACAAGGGTTAGGCCACCGGCTTCAGGTGTTACCGACTTTCATGACTTGACGGGCGGTGTGTACAAGACCCGGGAACGTATTCACCGCAGCGTTGCTGATCTGCGATTACTAGCGACTCCGACTTCATGAGGTCGAGTTGCAGACCTCAATCCGAACTGGGACCGGCTTTTTGGGATTCGCTCCACCTCGCGGTATTGCAGCCCTTTGTACCGGCCATTGTAGCATGCGTGAAGCCCAAGACATAAGGGGCATGATGATTTGACGTCATCCCCACCTTCCTCCGAGTTGACCCCGGCAGTATCCCATGAGTTCCCACCATTACGTGCTGGCAACATAGAACGAGGGTTGCGCTCGTTGCGGGACTTAACCCAACATCTCACGACACGAGCTGACGACAACCATGCACCACCT
>NZ_JAPQLG010000027.1:0-2498 GCF_028982005.1 Wolbachia endosymbiont of Drosophila bocki
ACGACAACCGTCATCCCGCTACTTGTTAGCGGGATCTAGAGATACCGCGAATGAATCGCGGTATGACGGTTCGCGGTGGCATGACGTAGAATTTTATACTCACCAACTCAGTATTCCAACCTGGATTGTATCTTATCGGTAAAAAAGAAGAGCTATTTTAGGAAGTTTTTATAGGACTAAAACCAAAGAAAACTTGCATATAAGTTTATCAAGATGTAGAATTGAAGTTATTTCAAAAGAATAGGTTAATTATGAATCTTGTAACAAAATCTGCTATCGATTTTACTGCTTCAGCTGTTCTCTCTGGCGGAGAAATTGTTGATGATTTCTGTCTGAGTAAGCGCATAAAAAATAAGTATGCTGTCCTTTTTTTCTATCCACTTGATTTTACCTTTGTCTGTCCAACTGAGTTGATATCATTTAGTAATAAAATAGAGGATTTTTCAAAACGTGGTGTTGAAGTGATAGGAATAAGTGTAGATTCAAAATTTTCACATTATAAATGGCGAAACACTCCAGTTAATGATGGTGGTATTGGAGAGGTTAGCTACACTTTAGTGTCTGATATCAAAAAGTCTATATCAAGAGACTATGGGGTCTTATATGATGACTCAATTGCGCTGAGAGCAACTTTCGTTATTGATGATAAATTTATTGTACGTCATCAATCGATAAATGATTTGCCTTTAGGGCGTAATATCGATGAATTCGTTAGAATCGTTGATGCAATTAAACATAATGAGGAGCATGGTGAAGTATGTCCAGCAGGGTGGAAGAAAGGTAAGCCAGCAATGCAGGCAAGCGATGAAGGAGTAGCTGATTATCTAAACTCATACAGTGAAGAATTATAGATTTAGTACAAAAGTTCTTATTATTGGATCCGGGGCAGCGGGTTATGCTGCTGCTATATATGCAGCACGTGCAAACTTAGAGCCAGTTGTAGTAACGGGAATGCAGCCTGGTGGTCAGCTTACAATTACTACAGATGTTGAAAATTATCCTGGTTTTGTTTCAATACAGGGTCCAGAACTAATGGAGCAGATGAGGTTGCATGCAGAGAAGGTTGGAGCAAAAATAATAGATGATGAGATAAAAAGCATTGAACAACTTGAGGACTTTAATGAGTATAGATTTAGATCTTCTGGTAATATCAATGACTACTACTCGGATGCAATTATAATTGCATCCGGTGCGCAAGCAAAATGGCTTGGTTTGGAGAGTGAAAAGGAGTTTCAAGGTTACGGAGTTTCAGCTTGTGCAACTTGTGATGGTGCATTTTTTAGGAATAAAGTTGTAGCCGTGATTGGTGGTGGAAATACCGCTGTTGAAGAAGCAATATTTTTAACTCGATTTGCCAAAGAAGTGATATTAATACACAGGCGTGATAAATTAAGAGCGGAAAAAGTAATGCAAGATAGACTCTTTAAAAATGATAAAATAAAAGTAATGTGGAACCATACCGTAGAGCAGATTCTTGGAGAAGAAAATCCGAAAAAAGTTACTGGTATTATAATTAAATCAACAGAATTAAAAGTGGATGGAGTGTTTATTGCAATTGGACACGCACCAAATACGGGTATTTTTAAAGGCTTTGTTGAAATGGATGAGCAGGGTTACATCATTACAAAACCTGGAACAACTTTAACTAGTAGGGCAGGAGTGTTTGCTGCAGGTGATGTGCAAGATAAGGTATATCGTCAGGCAGTAGTTGCAGCAGGAACAGGGTGCATGGCTGCACTTGATGCAGAGAAGTTTTTGGAGTAGTAATTAATTAACTCAGAATTAGGATTTTATAGCTAAAGTGACTTAAGTTTACCGATAATTTTAAAAACAAAAATTCGTCATTCCGCTACTTGTTAGCGGAATCTATGCTGAGATACCGCGGCGGTATGACACCTTTCTTGGGTTAGCTATAGATAAATTGCCTGCGATTTTCCTTTTCTTTTGCATAATTATATTAGTAAATTATTAGATGGGTTTAATATGCTTTATGGAAGGGATAGAACAAGTACTACTGGTTACGGATATAATCGGAGAACTCCAGAACCGCTTGATGAATCAACACAAAAGTTATTTGATGCTATCGGTAAGGAGAATTTAGAAGATTTTAAACACTCTATAGAGGTGGGTGCGGATGTTAATGCGTTTGATAAGCGATATACACCACTAATGACTATTGTCATGAATGGTGATGACAGCCCTATATGCTTAAAAATGATGATGTTACTTTTACAGCATAAAAGTTTAAATATTAATGCTAAAGAAACTAAAGAATGCAATACAGCTCTACATCTAGCCTTTCTCATGGAAAATAGGAATTTTGTACAGATGTTACTCAGACATCCTAGCATTAATACAAACATTAAAAACAAAGTTTTTCTTCTTCAAGATAAATATCTTGGGCCTGAATATGATGGTATCAGGGCACATCTTAGAACCTGTTTAAAATCTTCGTAATAGGAGAGAAATGAAGGAAAGGACAATCATTTGCAAGCTGG
>NZ_JAPQLG010000028.1:0-4632 GCF_028982005.1 Wolbachia endosymbiont of Drosophila bocki
ATAGATATACCTCTTTCTTAACTATGCTTATTTTACCTCATATTTTCGAGATCCTTAACAGGTTCTTACATATCATCAACTTCCTTTATTGAAAAATTCAGAAAAATGTTGTATAATTATTAGTAGACTTTGGTAAAACATATGACAGATTCAGGAATTAGTATAACTTTTGACCCAAAAACTTCACATAACCTTACTAAGTTAGCTGAAATCACCAAGGAATCCGTTCAAGAACTAGCAAAAAGGTTAGTCATCGAAGGAATCGAGTGCGAAGTAGAAGATATTGCGTTATATAAAACTATTAAGGAATGTGAGGATGTAGACTGGAACACAGTACTATCTGAAAGGGAGAGGACATAAACTGAAATACGATATTGTCTACTCAAAAAACTTTACTGAAAGAGATTTTCTAAATCTTCCAAAAACAATAAGGTCAAGGATTACAAAAGCGATAAACGAGCGGCTTACAACTGATCCAATTAAATTTGGTAAACCATTACGTGGCAGGCTAAAAGGGTATAGAAGAATAAGGGTTAGTGATTATCGAATTATTTATACTGTAAATATTGCAAAACATAAGGTATTTGTTGCTACAGCAGGACATAGAGACACCATTTATGAGAAGGCTACTTGATAAACATTAAATATATTTTTATACAGCCCTCCTTCCTTTCTTTATTGAAAAATTAAAAAAAATGTTGTAAAATAGCTATAGTAGTAGACTTTGGTAAAACTTATGGTAAATTCAAAGGTTAGTGTAACTTTCAACCCAGAAACTTCGCAGCATCTTGTTGAACTAGCTAGAGCCACCAAGCAGTCTGTTCAAAAATTAACAGAAAAGCTAGTCAAGGAAGCAATCGAACTTGAAGCGGAAGATATTGCATTTTCCAAAATTATTAGGGAGTTAAATTCTGATGATGCAGAAGAAGTAGAGGATAGTGAAGACATCTGGAAATAAGCAATACACCATTGAATATCTAAAGCATGTTCTTAAAAGAAATTTGCCTTCCTTGCCGGAAGATGTAAAGCCAAGTATTAAAGATGCAATAAAAGAGTATCTTGAGACTGATCCTATTGGTAACGGTGTGTTGCTACGCAAGAGATTAAAGGAACATAGAAGAATAAAAGTTGCTGATGATTATCGTATTGTCTACCGTGTAAATACTGTAAAACGTATAGTAATTATTGTTTCAATAGGACACAGGGACAATATTTACAAGCAGGCAATATTGGACTACTGAAACATTAAATATATTTTTATACACCACTCCTTTCTTTATTGAAAAATTAAAAAAAATGTTGTATAATTATTAGTGGACTTTGGTAAAACATATGGCAGATTCAGGCATTAACATAGCTCTTAGCGAAGAAACTTTAAAGCATCTTGCTGAATTATCTGAATTTACTAAACAGCCCGTTCAAGAATTAGCGGGAAAACTATTTAGAGAAGCAGTTGAGCTTGAAATGGAGGATTTTTTAGTATCTAAAATTTCTGATGAGCGTGATGTTGAAGGTGCAGAAACAGTTGATTTTGAAGATATTAAGTGGGATTAGAGCGTTACAAGGTTAAGTCTCTAAAGAGTGTTGTTGAAAAAGATTTACCAAACCTTCCAAAGACAATAGGGCTAAGAGTTCAAAAGGCTATAAAAGAACGTCTTACAGTTGACCCAATAAATTTTGGTGAACCACTACATCATAACTTAAAAGGATGTAGAAGGCTAAGAGTTGGTGACTATCGTGTAATTTACAGAGTAAATCAATTAGATCATATAGTAACTATCACAGAGATAGGACATAGAGATGATATTTATAAGAAATAAATACCAACATTAGTATATATTATACACCCCTCCTTCCTTGTCCATTCTCTACTTTAGGTGGCTTTGCCCAGCTCAAAAAATGAAGTTTTTTTTGGTTCAGCAAAAACAACATTTTGAGTTTGAAAAGGCTAAATACTTGTCTTTTATATAACTTTCGTGTAATAGATATGTATGCATCCAATCATATATCTACTCAATACGTTACTTGATCTTTATAGCTTCATTCTAATATGTTGGGTTGTCCTAAACTGGTTGGTTAAACTTAATATGGTGAACATATATAATGAAACTGTCAGTAGCATAATGCACATCTTGAACCAATTGACATATCCACCACTAAAGATTATTAGAAGATATATACCACCGTTCAACGGATTAGATTTATCTATGATGATATTGCTAATAACAATTCACTTTGTAAAATATACAGTAGCTTACTACTTTAGGTAGATGTTAAAAAAATATCTAAAATCAGCAATATATCTATCCCTTTTAATATATATATCAGTTTTTAGCTATAACTATAAAGATCCTTCCTTAAACACGGCTACAAATGAGGAAGTGACAAATTTAGGTGGAATAGTAGGTTCATATTTAGCTGATATATTGGTTCAATTTCTTGGATTAACTAGTGTTACAATAGCTACAACCATAGTTTACTTGTTGATCTTCAGGCCAGCAAAAATACTGCTGAAAATTCTCTATTTAATATTAATCAATTTAGGGGTATGTGCTATATTACCACAACTTTCGCTAGGCATCACAGCAAGGTACAGACACAGTGGAATAATAGGGAATGCACTCGTTAATAACTGCCCGTTTTATGTATTTGTGATAGTAACATTAATAGGTCTTGTAGGATCTGTTGGTTGGAAGAGAGCAATTTACTCTCTATTCTTCTTATGTAAAAAAATAGCTTGCTTATTTGTAAATGTTCCATTCTTCAGATCACATAAAACTACTGAGTATTCAATTGCACCATTAGTAGTAGAAGAAAAACATAGAACTAAAATCACTACTAAACAACAACCAAAAGAAAGACAGAAAAAAGCTACCGAAGAAATTTTCAGTGAGTTCGAATTTCCCAGCATTCATTTACTTTCCAAAGCAGAGGAGTCTTTGCAGAGAAAACAGCTGAATGAAATGGAGAGCAATAAAAATTTATCTCTGCTGGAACAAGTCCTGAGTGATTTTGGCGTGCAAGGAAAAATTATCAGTGTATGCTATGGGCCGGTTGTGACTTTATACAAACTTGAACCACAAGCTGGTACGAAATCTGCAAGAGTAATTGGCCTTGCAGATGACATTGCACGTTCGATGAGTGCACTCTCTGCACGTATTTCAATAATTCGTGGGCAAAATGCTATGGGAATAGAGTTGCCGAACAAGGAACGGGAAATTGTAATGCTGCGTGATTTGCTTGAATCACCAGAATACCAAAATGCAAACTTAAATCTTCCAATTGCGCTTGGCAAAGAAATAAGTGGAAAACCAGTTATTGCAGATCTAACTAAAATGCCTCACTTGCTCGTTGCTGGAACCACAGGGTCTGGTAAATCAGTTGCGATTAACACTATGATTCTTTCACTCGTTTATCGATTAAGTCCTGACGAATGCAAGATGATAATGATCGACCCCAAAATGCTTGAGCTTTCAATATATGATGCAATACCACATCTAATAACGCCAGTGGTAACAGAGCCAAAAAAGGCTGTAGTCGCTCTTAAGTGGATAGTGAAAGAAATGGAAAACCGCTATCGCATGATGTCGTATTTGAATGTGCGCAATGTTATAAACTATAATCAAAAAATCACAGAAGCGATGAATAGTGGAATAGAATTGGAGCGCGTTGTGCAGATTGGCTTTAACTCAACAACAGGCAAACCTCTGTTTGAAAAAATACCAATCAAGATGGAAACATTTCCATATATTGTAGTGATCGTGGATGAAATGGCAGATTTGATGCTTGTTGCCGGCAAAGAAATAGAGTGCTCTATTCAACGCTTAGCTCAGATGGCTCGTGCTGCAGGAATACACATCATAATGGCAACACAACGCCCATCTGTGGATGTGATCACAGGTGTGATAAAGGCGAACTTTCCAACGAGAATCAGTTTTGCTGTTACTTCTAAGATAGATAGCCGTACAATACTTGGCGAACAAGGGGCTGAACAATTGCTCGGCATGGGTGACATGCTCTATATGGCCTCTGGTGGTAAGATCATTCGAGTTCACGGCCCATTTGTAAGTGATAATGAGGTGCAAGATATAGTTGATCATCTGAAAATGCAAGGTGAGCCAAACTACATGGAGGAAATCACTAAAGAAGATGAAAATTCTTCTACAGAGTCACACGATGAAACGGAGGATGAAGAAAATGACCTCTATAACCAAGCAGTGGCCATCATTCAAAGAGATCAAAAAGTTTCAACCAGTTACATTCAAAGGCAGCTTAGAATAGGCTATAACAGAGCAGCAAACATCGTTGAAAGAATGGAAAAGGAAGGTATTGTCAGCGCTCCAAATTACTCAGGGAAAAGAGAGATATTGGTTGAATAACAATCTTGTAATACCTTAATTTAAGTTTCCGCACTTTCAAAAAGCAAGTCAAACAAAATTATTAAAAGGTCAATACATAATGACAGTTAATTTAATAATAATTTAAACATTGGGAATGTAAAATTATAATATATTAATTAACTAGGGGGTTAAAATGGTAAAAGGAATTTTGTGCAATTGGTTAGGTGTAAGAACCTGTTAAGGATCTCGAAAATATGAGGTAAAATAAGCATAGTTAAGAAAGAGGTATATC
>NZ_JAPQLG010000029.1:0-803 GCF_028982005.1 Wolbachia endosymbiont of Drosophila bocki
GATATACCTCTTTCTTAACTATGCTTATTTTACCTCATATTTTCGAGATCCTTAACAGGTTCTAAGAAAAAGTATGAACAAGAAGGATTAAAAGGTGTAGATGAGGCTATAAATGAAATTAACAAACTTGCAGAGCAGCGTGACAATCTAAGCTTAGAACGTGACTCCTTGAGAGATAAAGTTAATGAACAACAGCGAGTGATATTTGAAAGAGATCAAAGAATAAAGGAGCAAGATGCTTCTATTAAGTCACTTATAGAGAAACTCGAAAAATTAGAAGAACTTAATAAAAAGATAGAAAAAGAAGGTGATACACAAATAAGCGAATTAAGTGAAGAAAAGCAAACTGGGGAAGAAGAAGCTGAAAGACTTAAAGCTGAATTAAAAAGGATGACGCAAGAATTCGCTTGGAAGAATCAAAATATTGAGCAGTTAACACAAAAGATAGAGAAAGAACTGCAGGATAAAAATGATGTAATAGAAAGCTTAAATGATAAGTTGAAAGATAAAGAAGATGAAGTTCAATCAGTAAATGGGATAAATAAAGAACTACAGAAGAAATTGAAGCAAAGTGAAGCTAATTTAACTGTACTAGAGAAAAAGAGTGCAAATTTGGAGAATGATCTGAAGAAAATAGTGGAAGGTTTAAAGGATGATCATAAAAAGCAGTTGGCAGAACAGTTAATGGAAACAAAAAAGGAAAACAATACATTGGCTGAAACGGCGAGCCAATTGTCTAAGAACCTGTTAAGGATCTCGAAAATATGAGGTAAAATAAGCATAGTTAAGAAAGAGGTATATCT
>NZ_JAPQLG010000030.1:0-3583 GCF_028982005.1 Wolbachia endosymbiont of Drosophila bocki
GATATACCTCTTTCTTAACTATGCTTATTTTACCTCATATTTTCGAGATCCTTAACAGGTTCTTACACCTTTTGAGTTTATATCTTTACAGTGGACAAAATCTCCTGAATTGTTCATACTAAATCCACACCATCGCACTCTGGGACCATGCACTCCCTGTGTTTCGTAATATTATACAATCAAATTGATAAAAGCTGTATTATCTCCTTGCAGCATTAAGTGTATATTTTTTGCTATTTTTTCCACTAAGGGAGTAACATTATCAAAATTTGAAAATTTTGATAACACATAATCTGCTAAGCTTCTTTGATCTTCAGGTCTACCCACTCCAAATCTCAAGCGCCAATAATCGTTGCCAATAAAACTATCTATGGATTTAAGTCCATTATGTCCAGCAGAACTACCACCTTTCTTTACTTTTATTCTTCCAAGTTCCAAATCAGCGTCATCATGTATGACAACGATATTATCTAGCGATAATTTGTAAAAGTTTCGTATTTTTGCAACAGGGATGCCTGAATTATTCATAAATGAATAAGGCTTTATTAACATGATTTTATTATCATTAATCACGCCAGAGGTTGTCAGATAATCGGCTTTTTTAGAGAACAACTGAAAACCCCAATATTTGCAGATTGCATCAACGGTGACGAAGCCGATATTATGATGAGTTAGCTCATATTGACTGCCAGGATTACCAAGCCCAACTATCAGGTGCACTATTCCTCTGTTTCTGCTTGAGGTTCTTCAACGTCACTATCGGCAGCAGAAATTGTAACAATGGTAAAATTTTCTTCTTCATGAGCTACAAACTTAACACCTTCTGGTAATTTTACATCATTAATATGTATAGACTGGCCAATCATTTTACCGGATAAATCAACTTCAATAACCTGAGGTATTTTATCAGGAGAGCATTTAACAGCAATAGAACGACACAAAACATTAAGCACTCCACCTAATTTGATTCCTGGAGCTTTACTTTCATTCACAAATGATAGAGGTATGTCTATTTTAATTTCACTGCCTTTATCAACAAACTGAAAATCAACATGTTGCACAGTATCCTTTACTACATGCAGTTGGATATCGCGAACAAGAGCATATTCCTTTTTGCCCGAAATATTCAGCTCTATCAAATGTGCGGAAAGAGAGCCTGACTTATATTGCTTTGTGAATTCCTTTGCAGACAATGTCAAATTTACATTATCATGGCCCTTTCCATATATGATTCCAGGGATGTTTCCTTTCTTCCTTAGAGAATGCATCGCTTTTGTTTTTGTTATATCACGTAACTCTGCATTAATTGTTACTATTTCCTGTTGCGTCATCGGTTACTCCTATTCAGCTAATCCTTTTAATATAATTTAATAATAATATAACATAAAAATATTTATTTCAAACTTCATTCTTTCATACTAATTGTTTGTGAAAGGATTTATTTAGATATATATTTAAGCTTATTTAACAAGAACTATGGGCATTGACGATAAAGTAGTTTTTAGGATTTATAGACCAACAAGAAATGCAACACAATCTGGTTTAGGTAATACAAATTTCTGGCACCTGAAAATTGAATCTGGCTCTTACTACATTGAACCTTTAATGGGGTGGGTTGGCTCAAAAGATCCAAAAAAACAGATTGTATTAAAGTTTGATTCTCTTGAAAAAGCAGTATTCTACGCAAAAAAACGCAACGTTAAATACATAATTGAAATGCCAAAAAATGTTAAGAGGCTGCCAAAATCTTACGCAAGCAATTTCATACTAAAGTAAGTTGCACAACAAATGGTGTTATGCAAGTAGCTGACACTGCTCTCCTTTGTCGTCCCAGTGCCCAGACACTGGGATCCAGGAATTTTATTAAGTTGGTAAGCATAAAAATAGCTGTTTTACGTTAAAATACAATGTTTTTGATGATTATGGAAAGACTGGATCCCAGTGTCAAGCACTGGGATGACACCATTTGTTGTAAACTCACTTTTACTCTATGGTCTTGTCGCTATCCTGAACGGATACAAAGTAAGTTTTACTGTGATGTGCTCATCTGTAAAAAATAAGACTTAATCTCACTGTTGATCATGGATTTTAAGTTGTGCTAGCACACTGCGGCCATTTAAAGAGTCAAGATTTTTAACCTGGCTAGCCAGTATTAAAGAGTTATTTTTCAGGTATTTCTTTACAAGGCTTGCAAGTCTTTTTGGATTATTCAAATAGCTCCACTCTGCTTGTAAAACTTTTATATCACTTTGTACTAAATTAATTTCACTTTTCATTTTTATTAGCTCTCTATTTAACGACTGAACATGTAATTTTACCTTAAATAGTCCTACAATGCTAAGAAAAAACATAACTATTGAGATGATGCAGAAAGTTCTCACGACAACCTCTGTATAGCTCTTAGTTTTGCTGAGCGTGAACGCGGATTTGCACTTACTTCTTCTATACTTGCTTCGATCACTTTTTTACTTAGCAGAGAGAATGTCTTGCAATCAGTAGCACATAAATCTTTAAAAAAAGTTTTGACTATACGATCTTCTAAGGAATGAAAGGTGACAACAATTAATTTGCCATTCTCACTTAAAATCTCAGATGCAGCTTTAATACCCTTTTCAAGTTCTCCCAGCTCATCGTTTACCCATATTCTGATTGCCTGAAATGTTCTGGTTGCAGGATCAATTTTGCTTTTTCCACGAAATACCACGGAACGTACAATATCCGCAAGCTCAAATGTAGTTTTAATAGTTTTCTTCTTCCGTGCATTTATTATTGCTCTTGCAATTTTGCGAGAATGACGTTCGCCTCCGTAGTTATATATAGTATTTGCGATTTCTTCTTCGCGTAAAGCGTTAACAAACGTTGAAGCGTTTATATAAGAAGAGTTATCCATACTCATATCGAGTGGACCATCATGTAAAAATGAGAACCCTCTATCTCCGTTATCAAGCTGCATAGATGAAACTCCGATGTCAAAGACCACTCCATCCACTCCGTTTGATGTCATTCCAGCGTGTGACCAGTTATTTTTTCCAGTATCAAGTACTGGGATGACAGGAGATGGCTCAACGCTGCTTAGTATACTTTTAATATTACTAAACTTCTCAATGAATAGTTTTATTCTATCTGGATATCTAATGCTTAAATCATCATAAAACTTAGTTACCGTTTCATCTCTATCAATTGCATATACTTTGCAATCAGCTGACTCCAATACTGCTTTGCTATACCCTCCAGCTCCAAATGTGGCGTCCACATATATACCACCATCCTGCGGTGATAGTAGTGATAGCATCTCTTTTAGCAAAACTGGAGTGTGTGTCATATCAAAAAATTTAAGTACAGTTGGTGTAGATATCCTACTCTACTCTACTCTTCACATCAATTTTATTTATGTACATAGATTTTCTTGCCAAAATATGGTATCTTATCGGAATATATGAGCAATAATATTAAAATTAAGGTTTAATATTGTTAATATAATATTCACATAACGTTCACATTTTTTTTTATATATAAGAACCTGTTAAGGATCTCGAAAATATGAGGTAAAATAAGCGTAGTTAAGAAAGAGGTATATCTATGC
>NZ_JAPQLG010000031.1:0-1926 GCF_028982005.1 Wolbachia endosymbiont of Drosophila bocki
GCTTGCAAATGATTGTCCTTTCCTTCATTTCTCTCCTATTACGAAGATTTTAAACAGGTTCTAAGAAAATAGAAAGATTATGTAAAGAAAAACATATATTATATAATAAAAAAGAAGAATTATATAAAAGACAAGAAGAACTTTATGTAGAATTAGATGAGCTACAATGTAGATTTAAAGAAATTAATCAGAAAAATAAAAACTTATCTCAAGAATTAAAAAAGAAATTTGAAGAGTTAGATGAAGCAAATGGTTTAATTGAAAATCAGTCTTTTGAGTTAGACGAGGTAAGAAAAGATTGTAATAATGAAGTAAAAAGTTTAAGAAATTCACTTTTAGAGCGAGATAGTCAAATAGAACAACTTGAAGAAGGTTTTTTGAAAGAGAAGAAAGAACAAGTAAATTTTATGCAACTGTTGATAAACTGTATAACAGACCAAATAGAAGGACTAACAGGAGATAATGATGAAAAAGCAATATTAAACACGACTCAAATATTAAAGCTTGCGTTACAAAAAGAAATTGCACGACTTTTGCCAGACGAAACGCCTGCTTCTTCGCTGGAAGATCTTATATATGTATCATTGCCAGACGAAACATCTGTTCCTTTACATACAAGAGATCCTGGATATGAGTCTGAGGAAGATTCTGGATATAGCAGTCGTTTATCCACTCCGACCAAACCTTTATCTCTATTAAATGAATACAGTCAATCCAATCAGAGTGCAAGAACTTGAAAATACAACAATTAGTCTTATTATAAAATAAATCATGCAAGGAAGTATACAATGAACCCAATAATATGCGCACTGGATACACAAGACTTAAATAAGGCTATTTCTCTAGCTAATACTCTGCGTGGTAAAGTTGGTATGGTAAAACTTGGGTTAGAATTTTTTGCTGCTCATGGTCTCTCTGGAGTGCAAGAAGTTGCAAAATGCAATGTACCAATTTTTTTAGATCTGAAATTGCATGACATTCCAAACACTGTAACTAAAACAGTTGAAGTAATAAAAGTTCTGAACGTTGAAATGTTAACTCTGCACATCAGCGGTGGAACAAAAATGCTTGAAGAAGCGCTAAGTGTAGTGCAAGGCACAAAAATAAAGCTGATTGGAGTGACAGTGCTAACTAGTATGAGCAATGAGGATTTAAATGAGCTTGGAGTAGCAAGAGAGGCAAAATCACAGGTAATTTTGCTTGCAAAGCTTGCAAAAAAGATTGGACTCCATGGAGTAGTCTGTTCTGCACTAGAAGCTCAAGAAGTGCGCCGAGAATGCGGTGAAGACTTTAAAATTATTACTCCAGGAATTCGTATAGATCCAGGTCATGACGACCAAAAAAGAACAGCAACACCAAAAGAAGCAATAAATTCAGGAGCTGATTATATCGTCATTGGCAGACCCATTACAAAAACTACAAGTAGTGCGGAGCTAATATTGAAATCCATGAAAGAATTTTAATATAATAACTTAATTTATAAAAATACTAACATATTAATTAGGAATAAGCATGAGTAATATCAATAGAATAATACGCGAAGTAATCAAGGAATTCCGCTCAAAATTACCAGATAAGGAAATAGAGGAATATTCTGGCAAATTGAATAAGCTACATATCTACCAGTGCAATAAGCATATAATAGAAAATAAGAAGCTATATCATTATACAATAAATGGGAAAACCCATGCTATGGGTCAGCATGGGCATAATTTTGTCAAGAGTTTAGAAGTTATCTTGAGGAATAAGCCACAAATTTCCTTAGAAGAGGTAATTGATTTTATGGAAAAAATAATTAATTTTGGTATTGATAGTTGTTATGGAGCATTTGAGATGATATTTGAATCTCGCTCTGGTGTTAGAACCTGTTAAGGATCTCGAAAATATGAGGTAGAATAAGCATAGTTAAGAAAGAGGCATATCTAT
>NZ_JAPQLG010000032.1:0-2055 GCF_028982005.1 Wolbachia endosymbiont of Drosophila bocki
AAGAGTCATTATCCAAGTCATATGAAGCACTAAAGCTAAATCTTTCAAGGGACATGAAAAATTACCTTGAAAAGAAGATAAGATTTGTCAGCTTTTTATGCGATTTCAAATGTCAAGAAAATCTGATAGAGTCATTCACAGCCCAAGCAAATGTTGATTATCAAATAGATAAATTTTTACTTTCTCTGATTACAAAAAATATAAAAGAAGAAAAGATGTTAAATGAAATAAACGGAATGATAGAATTTTTAGAAAAGCATGAAAGATTTGATGAGTTAGAATATAAAATAAGAAGACTAAAGTCAGAGCTTGAAAACGGCAAAAGCAAATGTCAAGAAGAAGTTATTAAAGTAATCATCAAAGAACGAGAAAGGGAAAAGAAGAAGATTGAGGAAGAATATGTCAAAGTAAAGAATTTATCTGAAGAAAGGGAAAAATTATTGAGACAGCTAAAGAGGTTAAGTGTTGGTTTTAATGAAGTATGGTAGAAAAATGCACGAATATTAAGGAAGTGCATAACTTCAAAATTAAAAATGTAAATATGTAACCCAAGTAAGTTTACTATATTTTAAATAGTATCATATACTTATACTAATTTTGGGATAGTAAATGGGTATAGGACAAGAAAAAAGCATAGTAGAGTAGGTTTCAGTATAACAGAGATAGACGAAGATACTCTCAAGTATCTCCTGTAAAACGGGAACCAGAGAGAGTAGAAGATGGTGTAGAGGCAATATTGGCTAACAAAGTAGAGCAATCCAAAACAACAGAGCAAAACAGAAATTACAAATTGCCAATAAAGTTACTAGAAGATGAAAAAGCAACTGCGTCTCAGGAAGAACTTTTCAGTCAAAGCGATATACAAAAAGCTATAGCAGTAGAGCAAGCTAAGAAAACAGAAGTGCAATCTACACAATCAGATAATTGATAATTGAAAAGTTTTCAAATAAAAAAGCTGCTGTGCAGAAAACAGAGACTAAAGGTAACCTTGTTTCAAATGAGAAAGTGTGGGTTACAATAGGATTGGCTTTGTTGGCAAGTGCTACTATATACCTGCAATACGGAGGCATAACTGCTCTATTGTTTGCATGTGCTTTGGTATGTCTAGGAATAGTTATGTCTAAAAAGTTTTGGCCTGAAGTTGAAGAAATGAGTACACCAGCCACGTTATTTCACGAACTCATCTATACCAAATTTAACATAGCCTTAAAACCCGCGCCATTGACCTACTTTTCCCCAATATACTTTAGCCACATAGGGTGATTTTCCTTCCGTAATCTTTTAATAGTGCTTTCATAATGCATACTTTATGTAAAATGCTCTCAGCGTATTGCATCTTTTTTGCCCTTTTTTGAGAAAATTAAAAGTAAATAAGTAAATAAAAGAATTTAAGATAGCGCTAAAAAAAATGTTTCTTTTAAAAAATATTTAGTTCAAAAAAACGTTGCTTTGTAAATAAATTTGAAAATACTAAATTGAGCATATCTTATAATTAAATACAGTGGTCTTACGTGATGATGAATTGCTCCGTGCTATAAAAAAAGTTAGAAAGTTTATTAGTAAAGGTAATATTGCAAATAATGACATGGCTCTTCTACCCTTAGCCGATGAATATGGTCATCTAGATATAGTAAGGTATATTATGGATAAAGGTGTATCTATATTGTGAAAAGCTCAGACTTGGACTGGTGGATGGCTGCTAATGAGACTTCAAAAGCTTCATCTGTTCTATATTTCTCCTTTTTTCAAAACTTCATTTTTAGTAATAAGACTCTTTGGAGTGACCTTTCAATTAAAACTAGTTCTCACGAGCATTATGTAAAATGACTAAAATAGGCTATGTTCCTTAAGTTTTTGATAAAATCTATTTACATAAAAATACCTACCTACTTGAGAACTGAGATCAAAAAATAAAGTGAACCTATAATAAAACCAAAATTACAGATAAAATAGTAAATATGATATTTTCAGCTGACTCTAATCTTAGAACCTGTTAAGGATCTCGAAAATATGAGGTAAAATAAGCATAGTTAAGAACCTGTTTAAAATCTTCGT
>NZ_JAPQLG010000033.1:0-5756 GCF_028982005.1 Wolbachia endosymbiont of Drosophila bocki
ACCAGCTTGCAAATGATTGTCCTTTCCTTCATTTCTCTCCTATTACGAAGATTTTAAACAGGTTCTTACTTAATTTATGGTATTTACACAATCAAAAAAGCTTATTAACATTTCTTAATGAAAGCTCTAAACCATGAAAATCAATAATGAGATTAATAACAAGCTTCTTACTCGCAATTTTTTTGATTACACAAAGTGGTTGCACAACCCTTATAATAGGTGGTGTGGTGGCTACAGCGACAGCAACAGCAGTAACAATGCAGGACAAATCCTTGGGAAATATCATTGATGATACGACTATGGTCATCAGAATTAATAAGGGGCTCTTAAAACATGGGCTATTTTCATCCATAAAGGTTAAAGTAAGTGAAGGAAGAGTATTGCTCATTGGAAGTGTTGACACTCCTGAAAAACAACTTACAGCAGAAAAAATAGCTTGGCAGCAAAAAGAAATTAAAGAAGTGATAAATGAAATAAGAGTAATACCAATTCAAATGGCTTCCATGCTAGATACCACTGTAGATGGCATGACAACAGCGGAAATAAGAACAAGACTCCTGGGAAAAAGAAATATTAAGTCAATTAATTATAGCGTTAATACGGTTGATAGAGTTGTTTATTTGATGGGTATAGCCCAAAATAAAGCGGAATTAAAAGCTGTAATAGCAATTGCAAGAAAAGTAAAGGGAGTAAAACAAGTTGTAAGTTATGTACGATACAGGTACAGTAAGTTACGCCATTAGGCAAAAATCGCTTTCAAATTATAACATTTGTACAGTTGTGACAATAGGTAGAGAACATAAATGAAAATTGCCTTTCAGATGGATGAAAATATAAATTTTGAAACTGACACTACATTCGTGCTAATAAAGGAAGCACAAAGGAGGAAGCACGAAGTTTTTGTCTATGCTCCTAACAATTTAGCACTAAAGCTAAACCATCCAATTGCTCTGGCTCAGAAAGTCAGCGTTGATGATTTTAGTTTTATCTCTAAAGAGGGTGTAGCAATCAACTTGAATGAAATGGACATCATATTTATCAGACAGGATCCACCCTTTGATATGCGTTATATTACAACAACATATACCTTAGAAAAAACCAGCGCATTGGTAATTAACAATCCAACAGAAATAAGAAATTGTCCTGAAAAATTGATAACTTCATTATTTCCAGAGCTAATTCCGCCAACTTTGATTACTGAAAATATATCAATGATTAGAGATTTCTACTGCAACTATCAAGATATTATTCTGAAGCCATTGTATAGTTATGGAGGAAACGATGTGATAAGAATACAAGATGAGAATAGTATTCAAGTAGTAGTGGATCTCATGATAGCAAAATACGAATGCCCTGTGATTGCACAATCATTTTGTAAAAACATAGATAAAGATAAAAGAATATTGCTACTTTATGGCCAACCAATTGGTGTAATGAAACGAATTCCAAAAATCAGTGGAGAGATCAGAACAAACATGCGACTTGGAGCAAGTTTTGAGCCCGCTCAAATGAACGATAGAAACAATGAAATATGTAACAAAATTGGTCCTGAATTAAAGAAAAGAGGGCTAATATTTGTTGGTATTGATATTATAGATGACTTCCTGCTCGAAATTAACACAACTTCACCCACGGGAGTAGTTCATATCAATAAATTGTATAATATATCGCTAGAAAAAGATCTTTGGGATGTGTTTGAAGAAAAAGCAAGCAGCCATCAACTAAACCTGTGAACAATCACCTTAACAAACTCAGTAGTCCCATTCTTTATCCCTGTTTTTTCTGTACTATTGGTCATATCACGCAATTTTTGAGAATTATTTAATAGATCAAATAGTACCTCTGTTAGATTTTTTTTTGCTTCACTATTCTGCTTAACTATTATAGCTGCTCTCGAGTCTTCAATATATTTTGCGTTATAAAATTGGTGATTATCTTTTGAGTAAGGGTAAGGAATATATATAGCAGAACGCCTAGCAAGAGTGATCTCTGCTATTGAAGTTGCTCCTGCTCTGCTAATTACCAAGTGAGCATTGGCCAGTCTATTCCCCATATCATCAAAAAATTCACTCAATTCACAATCGATCTTTTCACTTTTGTATAGACTTTTGACCTTGTTTACATTTTTCTTCGTACATTGCTGCGTCACTCTAATTTTCTTTTTCATTTTAATAGGTAAATCACAAATTACGCTGCTTACTACATCATCAAAAAAATTTGCACCTTGGCTGCCTGCTATGACCAATATATTTAGGATTTTCTCAGTGCTAGAATGGCTCTGTGCTTTTATATCAACAAAATTTCCTGTAAAAATACATTTATTGCCCTCTGCATATTTAGTCTCCGGAAAGCTGGTTGCAATTAATTTTGCACTCTTGAAAAAGAATCTATTTACTCTCCCTAAAACTGTGTTTTGTTCATGTAAAATTATAGGTATAGAAAGAACTCTTGCTGCAAGAAGAGTTGGAAAAGAAGCATAGCTACCAAAACCAATGACCGATTTTGGTTTTAATTTTCTTACTTGATACAGTGCTAACATAGAGCTGTATATCAAGAAAAGGAAAAACTTAAATTTGTTGCTGCTTGGTCTACGTAATGGTAAGGTGTAGCTTTCTATGTCGGTATTTTTATTTGTTTTTTTATCAGTGAATAATATGCAATTGTATCCTTGTGTCTTTAGTGCTTTTGCTAAAGCTATGGCCGGAAAGATATGCCCACCTGTGCCACCTGTTGCTAAAATAATATCCATCTGTAAATAATAAATCCTAGATTGTTAACTGTTATTTAACAATTTGCACGTAGAATTTTATTAAGCGTTATGATAGTTGAGTTAAAAATGCCTAAAAGTAATAGTAAAAAAGAACCTAATGAGAAAAATAAACCTCAAGAACAAAGAGAAGGCAGAAGCGGAGGTTTTTTAGAACTGCTAAAAAATATAGTAAAAATTCTTTTCAATTCGGTTGTTGACCTACCTGAGCACGAGCAGCATAATAAAATGAAAAGCACTAGTCTACAACAAGGTTTGGATACTAAAGGAAAAGGCCCAGAAGATCTTCATCCAAAGGCAAAGCTTGAAGTTAAAGAAGCAGCTAAGGGATTGAAAGAAGAGTTACAGAATTCTGATGCTGGTGGTAATCAATCTATTGAAACTAAAGTGCCTAATCAAACTACTACTCAAGACATTGACAACTCTAAAACGATGGAACGTTAGTTCAACTATTTAACATCTGCAGCAAGCACTGATTCATGTATCATCTCTGAAATGGTTGGATGAGGAAAAATCGTGGATTTTATGTCGAAGTCTGTTCCTTCTAGTTGCTTTGCAAGAGCAAAATTGCTAATTAACTCCGTTACTTCTGCACCTATCATGTGGCTACCCAGAATTTCTCCGGTTTTTTTATCTATAATCGTTTTCACTAACCCTTCAGTTTCACTGAGTGCAACAGACTTACCATTAAAGTTAGAGTGAAATTTTCCTATTTTTATATCATACCCACCTTTTATTGCCTGTTCCTCAGTAAGGCCGATGCTCGCTATTTGTGGATGAGAATAAGTGCAATTTGGTATGCATTCTTTTTTTAACGCATGAGCATTTTTACCAGCAATCTTTTCAATGCAGATCACGGCTTCATGGCTCGCTTTATGTGCTAAACATGGTGGGCCAGCTACATCACCTATTGCATACACATTTGATTCACTAGTTTCATACCATTCATTCGTTTCAATAAAGCCAGAAGGGCTTAATTTAATTTTTGTATTTTCTAAACCTATATTTTCAATATTTGCTTGAATTCCAACCGCAACAACCACCCTCTCAAATTCTTTGCTCTCACCACTACTTAGTAGCACTTGAGCAGAGTCTTTACTTTTAGTAAGAGCTTTTACGCTACTGCTTGTATATATTTCTATCCCCTGTTTTGTGAATATTTCTTGTGCTAAATCTGAAATGTCCTTATCCTCCAGCGGCAAAATAGTGCCCTTTATCTCTATGATTGTTACATCAACACCCAAAGTACTATAAAAACTTGCAAATTCTATTCCAATTGCACCAGACCCTATAATTAGTAGCGATTTTGGTAATCTCTCTGGAGTCATAGCGTGCTGCGCACTCCATATTAAATCTCCATCTGCCTCTATTCCAGGCAGATTCCGTGCCCTCACGCCTGTTGCTAAAATGATATGCTTGGAAACAATTTCTTGTTCTTCCTTATCGCTAACGACTTTTATAGTACCATTGCCTGCAAGTTTACCAAAACCTTGATGAACTTTGATATTATTTTTTTTCATCAAATATGCAACACCGCTTGACAATTTATCAACAACGTTTCTTGAGTATTTCACTATTGATTGTATATCAAAATTCGCTCCCTTTACTTCTATACCAAACTCCTTTGATCTTTTTATTAGCCTATAAACCTCAGATGCTCTAAGCAGTGATTTTGTTGGTATACATCCCCAATTTAAGCATATACCGCCTAAATTTTTTTCTTTTTCCACAATTGCAGTTTTAAACCCAAGCTGTGCCGCCCTAATTGCCGCTATATAACCACCAGGACCGCTGCCTATAACCGTAATATCATACTCATTCATCAGTTTTCTTCGTATTCAAAAAGATTATATATAACAGATGGAACCCATACAATCAATGGTCTGTCATCTACCGTCTTAAGAGTCAAGATAAAAGTTGTTATTTTTTATCATGGCATTTAAACAAACGATAATTTTTCTCATGACAGCAACTAATGCAACCTTAGCAGCTTTGCCAGAATCAACCAAACGCTGATAAAACGCTTTCATTTTTCTGTTGTGGCGCATAGCAACAAGAGCTGACATGTATAGTGCTTTCCTTGCATAAAACCTGCCTCCTTTGATTTGAGCTTTGCCAACTTTTCTTCCACTTTCACTAGTTTTAGGTGCAACTCCAACTAAGCATGCAATTTCTCTATTCTCTAATCTACCAAGCTCAGGCACCTCTGTCAGTAGAACGCTCGCCGTCTTTGATCCAATACCTTTATAGCTGATTAAAAGCTCATTTTTTCCTTTCAATTCAGCTATTGCGTCTTCTATGTCTTGCCTAATTTCTTTCAATTGTTTTTCAGCAAACCCTATCTGTCTTTCTATGTATTCTCTAGCTTTTCCCGTCGCACTTTGCAGGCGACACTTGTTTGCATGAATTGCATCATTTAAATTACGCTCAACTGCCCCCAGCTCCTTTAATTCCTCTTGCTTTTGTGAAATTATACATCCTTTTACTTCACCGTCTTTACTGACAAATTCAGCGTATTTTTCCAGTAATTTAGCATCTAACTTGTCAGTTTTTGCAAAATGATTGCAAGCTTTGGCAAATGCATATACCCGATTCGGGTGAGCTTTATGGACAGTTATCTTGCAACAATTTTATAATGAGCTTTTCATAGCCACCAGCTTACACATAACTTGATGGGTAAATCGACTATATTTGTTTCTATAAACTTAGATATAGCATCACTCACGTTTGCTATGCGCTTATGCTTGCCATTAATTGAGATGTCCAATGCTTCCTTGGAAACATCTACTCCCATGAAAATTATTCTAGCTATTTTTGTACCTATAAATATAATCAAACAATAATGCAAAATGCTGTATACAGGATTGTAATTCGATCTTTTAGATCCACCTACCGTTCGTACTACATTTTGCTTTAAGCCTTACTATTACCCACAAATAAAAACATAGTATTGTATTTACTCAAATAATTTAATTTTATTAACCTGAAA
>NZ_JAPQLG010000034.1:0-1693 GCF_028982005.1 Wolbachia endosymbiont of Drosophila bocki
AAATACTCAGTAGTTCTACAATCTCTTTATCGTCATCAGCAACTAAAATTTTCATCTCTTTTATTTCCTCCATTACTATAGTAGAATTCTTCTCTTACATTCTATCAAAAAAAGCAGAAAATTGACAAAAACTAGGAGATATTACGTGAAATTTAGAATATGTTACTAAAAATTAAGAATTGAAGCAAAAAGGACTCTTTTTCGACCCAAAAACGAACAATAAACAACAAAAGTAATAAAACAATCGGTAACGAAAAAAAGTTTAAAAAAAATGCAAATTTTAGTTGACCAAAGCTCGGAAACTTGGTATATTATATCTTGTCGCAAGGCACGGATGAAACATGCCGAGTGATGAAAATAGAATAACATTTCAAGTTTCAAAAAAACTTGAAAAATCAGGAAGAAAGTTGTTGACAAATAACAAACAACCTGATAAACTAATGAAGTTGTCGCGAAACATTCGATAACATCAAGCAGAAAAAACTTTGAAACTTTTTTAAAAAAAGTGTTGACATCAAATCGAAGATTTGATATGATATAAAAGTTGCTGCGAGGTAACAACGTAGACCTTTGAAAACTGAACAAAGTAAGACGAACCAAATGTGTAGGTTGTTTTTACAACGGTAAAAACAAACAACAATTTTTAACAAGCGAAGCAATATGCTAGCAAACAAATGAGCTTAACAATCGCAAGATTGTGTTCAACTTTTATTATGAGAGTTTGATCCTGGCTCAGGACGAACGCTGGCGGCGTGCCTAATACATGCAAGTCGAACGCTTCTTTCCTGCCGAGTGCTTGCACTCACTTGGAAAGAGGAGTGGCGGACGGGTGAGTAACACGTGGGTAACCTGCCCATCAGAGGGGGATAACACTTGGAAACAGGTGCTAATACCGCATAATAGTCGACACCGCATGGTGTTGATTTGAAAGACGCTTTCGGGTGTCACTGATGGATGGACCCGCGGTGCATTAGCTAGTTGGTGAGGTAACGGCTCACCAAGGCCATGATGCATAGCCGACCTGAGAGGGTGATCGGCCACACTGGGACTGAGACACGGCCCAGACTCCTACGGGAGGCAGCAGTAGGGAATCTTCGGCAATGGACGAAAGTCTGACCGAGCAACGCCGCGTGAGTGAAGAAGGTTTTCGGATCGTAAAACTCTGTTGTTAGAGAAGAACAAGTAGGAGAGTAACTGCTCTTGCCTTGACGGTATCTAACCAGAAAGCCACGGCTAACTACGTGCCAGCAGCCGCGGTAATACGTAGGTGGCAAGCGTTGTCCGGATTTATTGGGCGTAAAGCGAGCGCAGGCGGTTTCTTAAGTCTGATGTGAAAGCCCCCGGCTCAACCGGGGAGGGTCATTGGAAACTGGGAGACTTGAGTGCAGAAGAGGAGAGTGGAATTCCATGTGTAGCGGTGAAATGCGTAGATATATGGAGGAACACCAGTGGCGAAGGCGACTCTCTGGTCTGTAACTGACGCTGAGGCTCGAAAGCGTGGGGAGCAAACAGGATTAGATACCCTGGTAGTCCACGCCGTAAACGATGAGTGCTAAGTGTTGGAGGGTTTCCGCCCTTCAGTGCTGCAGCAAACGCATTAAGCACTCCGCCTGGGGAGTACGACCGCAAGGTTGAAACTCAAAGGAATTGACGGGGGCCCGCACAAGCGGTGGAGCATGTGGTTTAATTCGAA
>NZ_JAPQLG010000035.1:0-3171 GCF_028982005.1 Wolbachia endosymbiont of Drosophila bocki
CAGCTTGCAAATGATTGTCCTTTCCTTCATTTCTCTCCTATTACGAAGATTTTAAACAGGTTCTAAGATATAGTAATTTAGACTTCCTTACACAATTAACTGTTGAATTTTACATTCTTAGCTGTATTATAGCTAAAGTGCTCTAGGTTTACTGACTATAACGGTATGGCGTAGGGCTTTAGCTCTTTTTTTATAAACGTAGGTGTTTTATATGTCAGACCTTTTCTATATTGAAACTACGTGTTGTGTGGACGGTCGGTGTGATGTCTATACAGGGGAAGTGAGTTTTAATGATGTCATGTTAGGCAAGTTCAGTCTAAATTCGTGCAGCGGGAAAGAAGCTATGATAAATCTAGACATTATTACATTCGATATTAATATCGCTATTGATGGTCAAGATGGAAAGACAATAAAAAAAGACCTTAAAGGTCTTGAATTTGTAACTAAAGATGATGGTTCTTGGTATATTAATAAGGATTTTGGTGATGATAAATTTGAAGTTGTAGTAAAGCAATCATAATTTTACATCTCAGGTGTAACATTTAGTATAGGCGCTATTCTATTTATAATGTTCTTTACTATAGGCGCGGCAATTATTCCCCCGGTATGGTGCATCCCTTGAGGCTCATCAATAGCAATTAGCACTATGTACCTTGGGTCAAGCATAGTTAGCACTCCTATAAATGATGCTATGTTTGCATCTTTGCTATATTTACCATCTACAACTTTTTCCGCCGATCCAGTTTTTCCTCCTATTGAATATGCCTTTATTTTTGCTTTTCTGCCAGTGCCATCTGTTACTGCTGCACGTAATAATTTTCTCATTTCCCTGGAAGTTCTTCTTGAGATAATTTGCTCTCCTATACTTCTTTTATTCAACATCAAGGTTGCGTTATGAAATATCCCATTGTTGATTAATGCTGCTGCAGTTTGTGCAAGATGTATAGGAGTTACAGCTATGCCATAACCATAAGATGCTGTTATTAAGGTGTTTTCACTCCATTTATCCGGGATTATCGGTGTGGATTTTTCTGGTATTTCTATTTTCAAAGGAGAAAATAGCTTCATAGCTTTAAAGTATTCTACCTGTTTTTCAATACCTAGTTTGACTGCAATTTTTGCTGCACCAATGTTGGATGATTTTACAAATATATCTTGCACAGTAATTTTTGGAATTTTAGATTTATGAAAATCCTGAACTTTATACTTTCCAATGGTGATTGGTGTTGATACGTCATATAAATCGCTAGTTTTTGTAGCGTTCGCATCAAGCGCTGCGGCTATTGTAAAGTATTTTAATACCGACCCCATCTCATATACCCCAAGACTGGCGCGATTGAACTTTTGTACGTCTTCTGCCTTATTCTGTAAGTTGGGATTAAAATCAGGTAGGCTGACCATCGAGATAACTTCACTATTTCTCACATTTAAAACAATTCCTACTCCGCCAAGTGCCTGATATCTGCTTACAGCTTTAGTTAGCTCTTCATGCACTATGCTTTGCACTCGTGTATCTAAGGATAGTATTATGGGCTTTTCTTGCTCATTATTTTTACTTATATATGCCTCAACTCCTGCAATACCGTTGCCATCTATGTCAGTGTAACCAAGCACGTGTGAAAATAAATTACTGTGAGGATATATACGCTTTATGTCGTCATAAAAATTTACTCCTGGTACACCAGCGTTTTTGATCGCTAGTAATTCTTTTGGAGTCAAGTGCCGCTTTATCCAAGCAAATTTCTTTTCTGAAGTAAGTACTCTATATAAGTTCTTGTATTCGAGGTCATGCAAAGTAGAACACAGTTGTGCTGCTATACTTTCCGGATTCTTTACTTTGGTTGCATCTATATATAGTGATGTTGTGGGCACATTTGTTGCTATTACCACTCCATTTCTATCTAAAATATCGGGTTGTTTATGTACTATATTATCTTTTCTAAAATTTTCTGAAGTAGTAAGTTGATCAAATGTTAAAGAGAATATGCGAAAAATAATTATTATATAAAATATAAATAATGGTACTATAAAACACAGTGAGCGGAGCTTATTTTTAAGTAATGCTTGCATATTTACTTGATTTGACAAAAATGGAAATCATCTTAGCTGAACCACGAGGTTTTTGTGCCGGGGTAAAAAGAGCTGTGGACATATTAGCTATTACTTTAGAAAAATACAAAAACGAGCGCCAAGTTTATGTGCTACACGAAATTGTTCACAATAAATATATAGTAGAGGACTTTAAGAAACAAGGAGTGGTTTTTGTAAGCAGTATCGAGGAAATTGAAGATAATGAAGGAATACTGATCTTCAGCGCGCACGGAGTATCAAAAAATATAGAAGATGAGGCAAAAAGAAAGGGTATTCAAGTGATTGATGCAACATGTCCTTTAGTCAACAAAGTGCATAAAGAAGCAAAAAGGTATGAAAACAGTGGTAAAGAATTAATTCTCATTGGGCATGAAAACCATCCAGAAGTTAAGGGAATTAGGGGAAGAGTAAACAATCCTATCACTTTAGTGCAAACTTTGCAGGATGTATATGATTTAAAGGTTAAAGATCCAGATAATTTGTCTTATGTTACACAAACTACGTTAAGCATCGACGATACCCGTGACATTATTGCTGCCTTGAAATTAAGGTTTCCAGGCATAACAGGTTCAGATTTAAGGGACATATGCTATGCAACGCAAAACAGACAAAATGCTGTTAAAAAGCTAGCTGAAATTGTAGACATGGTATTAGTTGTAGGAAGTAAAAATAGCTCAAATTCAAACCGCTTATTGGATCTGTGCACTGCCAGAGGAAAAAGAGCCTACTTGATTGATAATTACAGCTGTGTGAATAAAAGCTGGTTTCAGGGCGTAGAAAAGATAGGAATCACTGCAGGTGCTTCCGCTCCTGACATATTGGTTGATGAATTAATGGACTACCTAAAAGTAAACCTGAGTGTAAAAATTTCAGTTATGCCAGGTGGTATTATTGAAAGTGTTCAGTTTAAAATACCGAATCTGGTTTAAAACACAACTTATCTACCAAGCTTCTCTTGAAATCACACAAACCAGCATCTATAGCTAAGACGTCACACCGCGATTCATCAGACTTCTTGCATAACCATATAACAAACTTTTATTGGGAATAGAAACGAAAAAACTTACTTGACACCCTTCG
>NZ_JAPQLG010000036.1:0-7044 GCF_028982005.1 Wolbachia endosymbiont of Drosophila bocki
ATTTTGATTCATCATTCTCTTTGTGAAAAACATTCCAAACTTTCTCTCCACTTTTTCTGGGTAAGGTCAGATACTATAAACTATAAAAAAATTTCTCCGATAGTTCATATAACAAGTAAATTCACAAAATGAAGACTATTATTTTTATTACAGGTGTATCTACGGTTGGAAAATCAAGTTTGGCTCATATATTAGGTTCAAAGCTTTTTATGCCTAGAAACTTTGCAATTCCACTAACTATAGCTAACCCAAGAAAGGGTTCCCTACGTCATACCGCCGCGGTATCTCAGCATAGATTCCGCTAACGAGTAGCGGAATGACGAATTTGTTGTTTTTCAAATTGTAGGTAAACCTAAGCCACTTTAGCTATACTTGTAGAGAAAAAAGAATAGATGATGATCCTAAATATTTAATAAATTTGACTACTGAGGAATTTCAAAAATCTCAATTTTTTATTAATTGTGATATGGTACATTCTATCTTCATATAGCTTTCCTCTTCATACCTCAACTAATGAAATCAGAAGCATCAACTCCCTTTTGCAAGCAAGCAGCAATAACAGTGTTCATCATTAGAAATGCAATGGTCATTGGGCCAACGCCCCCGGGTACTGGGGTCATAGCTTTGGCTTTCCCTTTTATTCCCTCAAAGTCAACATCACCTACAAGCTTTCCTACGTTAACGCTATTTATGCCAACATCGATCACTATTGCACCTTTCTTTATCCAGTCTGCTTGAACAAAATTTGGCTTTCCGACTGCTGCAACTACTATATCCGCTTTAGAGCAATATTCAGCTAAATCCTTGCTTTGTGAATGCAAGATGGTGACAGTGCAGTTTTCTTGCAATAGCAGGTAAAACATTGGCTTGCCCACGATATTTGACCTACCAATTACCACTGCGTTTTTACCGGAAAGGTTCTCTTCAATTGACTTAATTAAATGCAAAGAACCTTTAGGAGTGCAAGGTATAAGGCAGTTTTTTTCACCTTTAACTAATTTGCCAACGTTTTCATCATGAAAGCCATCTACATCTTTTTCAACACTTACTGTGTTAATTACTCTGCTTGCACTAATATGATTTGGTAAAGGCAATTGCACTAAAATGCCATGCACAGATGGATCTTCATTTAATTCATTGATTTTTTCAATTAATTCATCTTCTGAAATATTATCAGGCAAAACAATGGTCTCAGAACTTATGCCTATTGATTCTGCTTTTTTCTGTTTGTTGCAAACATAAACCTGACTTGCTGGATTGCTGCCCACGAGAATTACTTTCAGGCAAGGAAAAATGTTATACTCTCTCTTTAAAATATCAATTTTTTGTGATAGCCTCTCACATAGGTCGTTTGCTATTTTTTTACCATCAATAATAATTGTCACTTCCTTGCCACTCCTTAAAGTCGGGTAATTTGATATCAAATAAATCCAATACTTTGCCAACAGAATGATTAATAATATCATCCAACGATTTCGGTTTAATATAAAAAGCAGGCACTGGTGGAGCAATAATTGCTCCCATCTCCGTTAATTTTAACATATTTTGTAAATGCCCAAGATGCAGTGGTGACTCTCGCACCATAAGAACTAACTTTCTTCTTTCTTTTAGCGTTACATCTGCAGTCCTTGTCAATAGATTGGAAGTAACACCTGATGCGATTTCAGACATTGTCTTCATAGAGCATGGTGCTACAATCATCCCTGAGGTTTTAAATGAGCCGCTTGCTATTTTTTCTCCAATCTTTTCTTCAGAATAGTAAAAATCTGCAAGCGATGTAATATCTTCAAGTTTTTCTTTAATTTCGTGAGCTAAAGTTATTTTCCCAGCACGACTTATCACTAAATGAGCTTCATAATCGACGTCTTTCAATGCTTCTAAAATACGCACACCGTAAATAGAACCAGATGCTCCACTTATTCCAATTACAATTCTGCTATTCACTTAACTCTTCTTCGTAGCTCATTCCCAATGCACGTTTATAGGTATCAAGCAATATTTCTTGTTCCTCTCTGTCATCATCATCCATCTTCCTCAGCCTAATAATTTGTTTCATCACTTTTATATCCCAACCTTCATCTGCGGCTTTTGCATATACATCACGAATGTGATCTTGCACATCCCTCTTTTCTTGTTCAAGTTTTTCGATTCTCTCTATGTAACCCTTCAACTCTTCAGCCGTTATTTTTACTGTATCTTCCATGAAACTCCACTAATTAATTGCTGCCACTAATACTACCAGTTCTTACTTGCACTTCAACAACAGTAATAATATTTTTATCTTTTTTTAAAATCTTAAAGCGAAAACCATACATGGAAAACTCCTCGCCTTCGTCAGGAATGCGCTCTATTTCATTTACAATCATACCTGCTAGAGTTGTAGCTTCTTCATCAGGGAGATTCCAGTATAACTGCCTGTTAATGTTCCTAATAGTAGATTTTCCTTCTATGTAATACACATTATCAGATATTTTCTTTATAAAATTCTCCGTAATCAAATCATGTTCATCCGAAATTTCTCCAACTATTTCTTCCAGTATATCCTCAAGAGTTACAATTCCCTGCAGTGCTCCATACTCATCAATAACAAATCCAAGGTGTTTCCTGTTCTTACGGAAGTTGTGAAGTTGCACGCTGAGCGGTGTACTTTCTGGTATGAACCAAGGCCTTGACATAACTTGGGTAATGTCAACTTCTTCCGCTTTATTATTCTTTTCACGCAAAGCATTTATTAGAGCTTTCACGTGAATTACACCTACAATGTTATCTGGTTCCTTCTGCCATAAAGGTACTCTACTGTGACTGCTGGTTAAAATCTCTCTTATTAACTCTTCTTTATTCCGATCTATATCAAGAGAAAATAGGTTTCTTCTATGGGTCATAATTTGTGATATCTCTGTCTCAGCCAAATCAAGTATGCTGCTTAGCATATCTAAATCCTGTTGCAACATAGTTCCTTCACTGCGGTGAAGAGTAATCATATTACGCATTGCATCCGCTGCAGATATCACTTCCTTATCTTTATGCAGCCCACATAATTTTAGGATGAGGTTAACAATAAATTGAATACCTAGTGTCAATGGAGAAAAAATCTTTACAAAAAACAATACAAAATAAGCAGAAAATGATGCAAATTTTTCAGGATTTTGAATAGCATAAGTTTTTGGTAGAACTTCGCAGAACAATAAAATACAAAATGTCATTATAATTGTTGATAGGAGAATGCCCTCATTTCCAAAAAGATTGATAAATATTGCTGTAAATAAAGCAGAGCAAGTAATATTAATAATTGTATTGCCGAGCAATACCGTTCCTATTGTCAATTCTTTCCTATTTAATAAGCGATCTATTACCCTGGCTTTTTTGTTACCGTCTAGCTTTAGCTTATTAACTCGAGAACGGCTAATTGAGGTCAAGCCTATTTCTGCTCCTGAGAACAAAAACGACAAAACTAACAAAACAAAAATTGCTGATGATACTAAGACCAATAACCAATCCATTAAAGTACGATGTTATTGTGATAAAAAATAAAATTAGTTTTACATGTTATGAAAGGCATTTGCAAGCCTGAATTTATATTGCCGAATTTTATATACCTTTAATCTTAAAAAACAAATCATAAAGCATATTACACGCTGCGTTCACATGCTCATCCTCAATGATAAGTGGTGGGGTTACCCTTACTACTTTGTTGTTTAAAACCCTAGTTATTATTAAACCTTTATCAAGAGATCGACTAATAATTTTATCAGCTACAGGAGTTGCTAGTTCTATTCCCATTAGTAACCCTTCTCCACGAACTTCTAAAATCATCTCAGGAAATTCTTTAGCTAAAAGCAACAGCTTTTCTTTTAAATCTTTACTAATTTTTTTAACATGATCAAAAAAGCCTTCTTTTAGCATTATATCGAGCACTGCATTACCAACAGTCATGGCAAGTGGATTGCCACCATAGGTTGATCCATGAGTTCCTGGAGTGATTGCTTCTGCTATATAATCTTTCACTAAACATGCAGCTAAAGGAAAACCGTTACCCATAGCTTTTGCACAGGTTAGCATATCAGGTTCAATGCCGACATTTTGATAATGAAATAAAGAACCGATGCGTCCATATCCGCACTGCACTTCATCAAAGCACAAAATTATTCCTTGAGCTTTTGTTATTTCCCTTACTTTTTGAAGATATTCTACGTCTAGTGGATATACTCCACCTTCGCTTTGTATGGGCTCTAAAAATACAGCAGCTATTTCATTGTTGATTTTTTCTTCTAATGCTTTAATGTCATTTCTTGGCACTTTATCAAAACCAGAAAGGAGCGGAGCGAAACCTTCGCGTGATTTTTCATTGCCTCCAGCAGAAATTGCAGCAATACTGCGGCCATGAAAGCCTCCTTCAATTGTAATAATACGATTACGTTTTGCTTGCCCTTTTGAATAAAAGTAACGACGAATAAACTTAATTGCAGCTTCTGTTGCTTCAAGCCCACTTGAGCAGAAAAAAACTTTATCTGCAAAAGTAAGGGTTGTTAAACGCTCGGCAAGCCTTTCTTGCTCGGGAATAGTGAAAATGTTAGAGCAGTGCCATAATGAGCTCGATTGCTCTTTCAGCTTATCTGTAATGTATGGATGACAATGCCCTAAAGAAGTTGTAGAAATACCTGCAGCAAAATCTAAATATTTTTTACCATCTTTATCAAAAAGATATGCCCCTTCTCCCCTGACTATAGGAGTGTCAAGTCTATTATACGCATTAACAACATGATCCATTTTATAAGTATTGTGGTATTATCTATACTATACCTGAAATGAATCCATTAACACAAAGCTTTTCCTTTAACCTCTTATGCTACTTCAACTAAAAATTTGGTTAATGCAAACCTTTTTTGTCATTCTATAGCTAAAGTGACTTGGTTTTACCAACACTTATTAGCCATTGTAAAAGTTTTTGTTTCTATTGAATGATAGTTGTAGCCTATGCAAGAAGTTTATTGACTTTGAGCGCACTTTAGCCTATACAATTTTAATATCTTAAACTACTGGACATGCCTGATCTAAAGACAATGATGTTAAATTTTGGACCTCAGCACCCAGCTGCACATGGAGTGTTGCGTCTTGTTTTAGAGATGGATGGTGAAGTGATCGAGAGGGCAGATCCCCATATTGGGCTTTTGCACCGCGGTACTGAAAAATTAATAGAACATAAAACGTATCTTCAAGCTTTGCCTTATTTTGATCGCCTTGATTACGTATCACCAATGTCACAAGAGCATGCATATTCACTTTGTGTGGAGAAATTGTTGCAATGTGAAGTGCCAATTAGGGCAAAGTATTTACGTGTCTTGTTTTGTGAACTGACGAGAATACTAAATCATTTACTGAACGTTTCTTCTCAAGCACTTGATGTTGGAGCAATGACCCCTCTTTTATGGCTCTTTGAAGAAAGAGAAAAAATACTGGAATTTTACGAAAGAGCTTCAGGTGCAAGGTTTCACGCAGCTTACATCAGGCCAGGTGGAATTGCAGCAGATGTTCCAGAAGATTTGATTGAGGATATTGCAAAGTTTATAGAGCAATTTCCAAAATATATAGACGATGTTGATGAACTTTTAACAGAAAATAGGATATGGAAGCAACGCACTGTAGGAATTAGTGAAATATCAATTAAACAGGCACTTGATTGGGGCTTTAGTGGCCCAATGTTGCGCGCTGCTGGGCTTGCTTGGGATTTGCGAAAAAGCCAGCCATATGAGATATATGATCAACTAGATTTTGATATACCGATCGGCCAAAATGGCGACTGTTATGACCGTTATCTAGTTAGAATGGCAGAGATTAGGCAATCTATCAGTTTGGTGAAGCAGTGCATAGAGAAAATGCCTGAAGGGCAAATAAAAACTGAAGATAGAAAAATTTCTCCACCGTCAAGAGCAGAGATGAAAAAATCTATGGAAGCTCTGATTCACCATTTTAAGCTCTATTCAGAAGGATATCACGTACCAGAAGGTGAGGCTTACGCAGTTGTTGAGGCACCAAAAGGTGAGTTTGGAGTGTATATAGTTTCAGATGGTACCAATAGACCTTATAGGTGCCGAATAAGAGCACCTGGCTTTGCGCATTTACAAGCCTTAGACTTTATGGCAAAAGGACACATGCTTGCTGACGTTGCAGCAATTATTGGCTCACTCGATATAGTTTTTGGTGAGATTGATAGGTAATCATTGGTACCCGTTCAGGCAATGGCGTCATGCAAGTAGCTGACACATAACTGTACGAACATTTGTTTGCAAAGGCAGTATGTTAAGTGTTATAGCCGATTTTGCCTCAAACACAAAGGCAGTGCCTTGACTACTTGGATCCAGAAAAATTGATTGTGTACTATACAACATTTTTGATCAAAAGCGTAACCGTTCACTGTTAGACTGCATTCTGTGATTTTTAGCAAAACATGATCTTTCATTTGAGCTTCCTTCAATTTAAAATAAATACAGAAAATTGCTGCCTATAGCTAAACTGACTTAGATTTACCAACAATCGTCATCCCGCTACTTGTTAGCGGCTAAGAGATACCGCGGCGGCATAGCTATCTTCAAAAATATGGTTGAATAATTGTGTGTATAATTATTAATATTTTTAAACACTTTGGCTATGGCTTTATCTAAGTTTCTCGACCCTAAGCTGGATTTAACCTGCAAAAAAATATGTAGGGTCAAGAACTGGCGCGCCTACTTTAGGGTTTGGTGGCTGATCCATTGTTTTCACAATAGGCCTCAATCCAAATTCCCATGTTAACGTTTCCAGCTCCCGCCTCGTCAAATGCAGCATCCGCACTACGCTTTCCTAGCAGATTCTTTACCAAAGTTTATAACATATTGTGCTGGTGATGCTTTCGGTGTGTAATACCTTATTCTGTAGTCTGAATATAGACCCAGCGTTTTGTATATCCATTCGCTACTCCACTTCTTCCAACCAAACCCTCTCTTCACTTTCAGCTAATAAGTGATTTTCTATTTCACCTTCCAAACTTGCCTCCAGCAGCTTTTTTAT
>NZ_JAPQLG010000037.1:0-593 GCF_028982005.1 Wolbachia endosymbiont of Drosophila bocki
CAGAGATAGTAAAAGACTAGCTAACTCGGGGATTCTTTGTCTTTTTTTCTGCTTAGTAAATTTCTTAAACGTTTGCAGCGTAAGTTAGTTGCAATTAAAAGCAGCTTAATCTCGCTTGTCAAGCGTTTAAAACATAAAAAACGCCAATATTTTAAAGCGGATAATAACCCCAAGGCTTCTTTTGCCTTTTTTTTTATTTGGTAAATTTCTTAAATATTTGTGGCTAAACGACAACCGTCATCCCGCTGCTTGTTAGCGGGATCTAGAGATACCGCGAATGAATCGCGGTATGATGTAGGACTGCTGTCATTCCAGTGCTCCTTTTTTTGTCATCCGAGTGGCTGACACTGGGATCCAGGAAACTTAACTTTACACCAGGTGAATGTACAATAAGAACTGGATTCCAGACTGGAATGACACCGAAGGGGCTATTGGGATGACAAAAGGGGGCACTGGGATGACAGGAGAAAGAGGCACTGGAATGACAAAGAGGGTACTTGGATGACAGGAGGTAATGCAGGAAGTCTAAGAACCTGTTTAAAATCTTCGTAATAGGAGAGAAATGAAGGAAAGGACAATCATTTGCAAGCTGG
>NZ_JAPQLG010000038.1:0-5020 GCF_028982005.1 Wolbachia endosymbiont of Drosophila bocki
ATAAGACGCCGGTACATTAAGTAATCCTTACCTTTTAATCTGCAGATTGGCGAAAGCAAATACAATAGCTTCGGTTTCATGTTAAGGGGGCTGGCGGAGTTTGTCAAGCAAGTTTTTAGCCCTGTCTCCTTGCTATAATGTTCATATCGATAGAAAAGCAAAAGAATAAAATGAAATATCAAGTGATATCCTCTATAATTAAATTTTTTGAATGAAGAGATGACGATTCGTGTAGGAATTAATGGTCTGGGTAGAATAGGCAGAGGCGTATTGCGTGCTATTTATGAAATAGAAAAGTATAGTGAGCAAATAGAAGTTGTAGCTGTAAATGGATCGCTCAGTGCAAAGCAGCATGCACATTTGATTAAATATGATTCTATTCATGGCAAATTCAGTGGTAATATTGATTTTAATGAGTCTCAAAATTGGATTTCTATAAATGGCAAAGAGTTTTCTTTATATAGAGAACGGAGCCCTGAAAATATTCCTTGGAATGTTGATGTAATACTTGAATGTACTGGTGCATTCAACAAACGTGAAGAAGCAATAAGGCACAATGCAGAGAAAGTGATTGTCTCTGCTCCAGTTCCGGATGCTGATGTCACTATAGTTTATGGTGTGAATAACGATATGCTCGAAAAAGAGCATAAAGTGATATCAGCAGGTTCTTGCACTACAAATTGCCTTGCTCCGATTGTGAAAGTCCTACATTCTGGTTTAGGCATAAAAAGCGGTTTTATGACTACTATACATGCCTACACGAATGATCAAAATATTCTTGATGGTAACCATAAAGATTTGCGTAGAGCAAGAGCTTGCGGATTATCTATGGTGCCAACTACAACCGGGGCAGCAAAAACAATTGGTTCTATAATTCCTGAATTAAAGGGCAAGCTAGATGGCACTGCCGTCAGAGTTCCAGTTAGCAATGTTTCTATGGTTGATTTTACATTTACGACTGATAAGAAAGCGACCGTTAAAGAAATCAATGAAATGTTTAAGGATGCAGCTCTCTCGTCTACGTCATTCCAGCGCGTGACGCTGGAATCTAATCCAGTGTCAGCTACTCGGATGACATCAGAGGGTACTAGGATGACAGAGGGTTCTCCAATGTCAAATGTACTTTCTATATGTACGGAACCTTTAGTTTCAATAGACTTTGTGCATAACCCTTATAGTGCAATTGTGGATTTAACTGGTACATATGTTACAGGTGATATATGCAGGGTTGCAGCGTGGTATGACAATGAGTGGGCTTTTTCGCTGAGAATGTTAGACATAGCATTATTGAGCTATAGTAAAGTATGAACTGGAACTCAAACAAATACGCCTCATTTTACGAACACTTTGCGGAACTCAGAAAAAGAGTTATCTTTTGCTTTCTATTTTTTTGTGTTGCTTTTGGTTTTTGTTACTACTTTAAGGAAAATATATACCGTTTTTTACTTGCACCTTTAATAGAAGCAACAAAAGGTAGCAAAGGTTTTTCTTTGATTTACACAGACTTAACAGAGGCATTTTTTGTATATCTTAGGGTTGCTGTAATGAGTGCACTTTTGCTCTCTTTTCCTGTGTTTGCATGGCAATTCTATATGTTCTTAGCACCTGGGTTATATAAAAGTGAAAGGGCAGTGTTGTTGCCATACTTAATTGCAACACCGGTTTTATTTGTAACGGGAGCTACTGTAGTCTATTACTATATATTTCCTTTAGCCTGGAAGTTTTTTATCAACTTCGAACACAGTGGTAAATCCTTCGATATACCGATAGAGTTTATGCCATCAGTTAGCGAATATTTAGACCTTGTTCTTCAATTTATGTTTGCATTTGGCACTGCATTTCAAATTCCAGTAATACTCACATTGATGGTGAGAGTAGGGTTACTCACTACACAAAGTTTGTCAAATAAACGTAGAATCGCAATAGTGGTAATTTTTATTATTGCTGCAATCTTAACTCCACCTGATGTATTAAGCCAAGTAGGGCTTGCAATACCTATGCTGATTCTATATGAATTGTCCATTCTGATATGTAGGTATATTGAAAAAAAGAAGACAAAGATTTAAACAAAGGAATCCCTCTTATCTCCTTTATATCACATTTTTAACTTACAACATTCTTATTCAGGACTTAAATATGGAAATGTTTCATAAATTGATTGTAATACTTTGTTAAGTTCAGCCTTACTTTTGATGATCAATAATACTGTATCATCACCTGCTATAGTTCCTATAATTCCTATGTTTTTGCTATTATTTAATGAATAAATAACATACTTCTGATCTAGAAAGTAAGCTAGGCTGCTAGCTTGTCCTGGTTGAGTGTGTAGTACTATTAAACCAAAATCCGAAATTTGCATATTAAGTATTAATGGTAATCGATATTGGTTGATGTCAATTACTTTATACATACCAGCAACTTTGGCAATTTTAAGTTCTTTCAATTTTCTTGATAAAGTAGCCTGAGAAATGTTATACCCTCTTTTTTTGAGTAAGGTCTGTAAATCGCTCTGTTCTAAAATTTCATGATTTTGAATAATATTTAAAATATGTTCACCTAGTGTGTTGTCATGCATTATGCATTTTCCTCATATTGAATATGTAATAAGTATATTTGAAATTATATTCATTATTTCTTGACCATTCAATTTTTAATGTCTATATTCACAAGATGAATAAAATATGAATATAAATTAGTAATATGAAAAAATACATTTTAAATGCTATTATAGCGATAAGTATTCTATTAACAGGATGCAAGGAAGATAAATACGATAATGTCATTAGATTTGCAATTTCTGCAGATTATCCACCTTTTGAATATTATGAAAATGGTAAATTTACTGGCTTTGACATTGAGCTTGCTCAATTAGTAGCAAAAGAGTTAGGTAAAGAAGCGATATTTAAAGATATGCAGTTTAGTACTATATTTGCAGCATTGCAAAGTAATTCTGTAGATGCTGCTATATCTACTATTGGTAGCACAGAAGAGCGTGAAAAAAATTTTGATTTTTCAAATAGTTATTATACAGGGGAATTTGGTATTCTATATCACAAAAATAAACCCATAGCCGGTATAAACAACTTAACTCACAAGAAGATAGCCGTTCAACTAGGAACTGTCATGGAAATTTGGCTAAAAGAGCATGTTCCTACAACAGCTCAAATTATTGCTATAGACAATAATAATCAAGCTGTAGAAACATTAAAGTCTGGTCATGTTGATGGCGTCCTAATTGATGAATTCCAAGGTAAAGTATTTAGCAAAAAAAATCCTGGTCTATCATGGTCAGCCATCGCTAAGTCAGATAATGGTTATTCTATTGCTGTGAATAAAGGATCTGATTTAAAGGATAAAATAAACGAGGCGTTAAAAAGTTTAGAAAGTAAAGGTGTAATACAAAAGATAGCAGAAAAATGGCTAGGAGATAACTGATGCAAGAATTAATTTCTAATTTCTTGTTTGTTGGAACAGGCCTTGCCTTTACTTTAAAATTATTGATAGGAGGACTGCTTTTAGGTATGAGTCTAGGAGGGTTATTTTCAGTACTCAGATATAATAAGATCTGTATTCCATTAATTAATGGAATTATATCTGTAATACGTGGCACCCCCCTTATATTACAGTTAAGTGTTGTTTATTTTATGACTCCAACCATTGCAGGAATTAAATTAAACATATTTAGTGCTGGCATTATAGCATTTGGTCTAAATAGCTGTGCTTATATTGCTGAGATTTTACGAGCTGGTATTGAAACTATATCAAAAAACCAGTTTGAAGCAGCTAAAACTTTACAAATACCTAGTTTCTATATGTGGAGAGATATTATATTACCACAAGTTATTAAAAATATTCTTCCTGCAATGATAAATGAGATCATTGCACTCCTTAAAGAAACGGCATTAATCTCTACTATTGGTGGTGTTGATATTATGCGCTCTGCGCAAATGCTTGCAGCAGAACAATTTACTTATTTTATACCACTTTGTCTTGCTGGGGCTTATTATTACGCTCTTGCATTACTAATTGAATATATAGGCAAAAAGGTTGAACAGAAAGGTATATATGATAAAAATGCATAATATTTGTAAATTATTTAATAATGTTCCAGTACTTAATAATATTAACCTGATTATAGAACAATCTATAGTTGGTCTTGCTGGTCCTTCTGGTAGTGGTAAATCAACATTGTTACGTTGTATACAAAAACTCGAAGTTTTAGATTCTGGTAGCATTGAATGCAATGATAGTACTGGTTTTGTATTTCAGGATTTTCAACTTTTCCCACATATGACTGTCTGGGAAAATCTTACATATGCTCCCAAACTTAAAAACAAAACTCAGGATCAAAGTGATTCACTACTTGAGTCTTTGGGTATTGCCTCTAAAAAAAATGATTACCCTAGTAATCTATCCGGTGGGCAAAAACAGCGGGTTGCGCTTGCCAGAAGCTTAATGATGAATCCAAGGATTCTATTATGCGATGAGCCAACGTCTGGTTTAGATGTAGCAACAATAGTCGACGTTGTGGAACTACTACAATCAGTTAGAGATATGGGTATTACTATGATTATCGCTTCTCACAATTTGGATTTTTTAACAAAAATATCAGATCGGATTATTCTGTTAAAAAACGGAAAAATAATTGTAGATATCAATCCTAAAGAAATTGATGAACCAACAAACTATTTAAAAAATAATTATTAAAAGAGAATCACTCATATCATACTGAGAGCTATAACAGATCTTAGCATCGAAAATTACATAATGTATATTATGGAAAATAAATTACATAATATAAGAAGCAACGCTAAAAATAAAATCACATAATATAGCAAACTATAGCTAACCCAAGAAAGGTTTTCCTACGTCATACCGCCGCGATATCTCAGCATAGATTCCGCTAACAAGTAGCGGAATGACGAATTTTTGTTTTTCAAACTGTCGGTAAATCTAAGAACCTGTTTAAAATCTTCGTAATAGGAGAGAAATGAAGGAAAGGACAATCATTTGCAAGCTG
>NZ_JAPQLG010000039.1:0-5473 GCF_028982005.1 Wolbachia endosymbiont of Drosophila bocki
CCAGCTTGCAAATGATTGTCCTTTCCTTCATTTCTCTCCTATTACGAAGATTTTAAACAGGTTCTTACATTTATCATCGCAAAATTGTGCTCTGCATGCAGGAGAGTATAATTTTGCTATGCTTCTCTCAAGCTTTGCTGAGAGCCCTCTAATTTCAGCAATAAATCTTCCACTACTTAATGTCACTTTACCAAAAATTCCTGAATGTAGATTCATTGTTCCCTGGGTCAAGTCTTTATAATTCACAAGAAATATCTCAATATTTGCAAAGTCGTACTTTCCTGATAAAACATCTTTTTCTTTGATATCAACACTATTTAATATTCCCTCAATTTCCAAATTATCAGTCTTTAAATCGCTGTTTAATATTATACTACTGGCTGTAAATCCACTTGAAGATTTATAGAGTATATTATCAATATTTAAGTCTTCATCATAGTCAGTGAATCCCATTACTTCTCCACCTGCGAGCTTTAATTTCCAGCACGTAGCAGTGGTAAGTAATTCTCCAGCTAAATGATTTTTTAGTGTGGTTTGCATAGGGGCCTCCTGCTTAATTGATTAAATTTGAAAGTAGCTATACGGCCAGTAGAATAAGGGCAGTGTGTTCTTTTCTCATCATCTAAGTAGCCATAAAGCGTCATTCCGGTGACCATAGGGTGTCATTCCAGTGCTTGACACTGGAATCCAGGAAATTTTGCTTGTAAGTAAGCAAACTGATTTGGTGAGCATAAAAAGTGGCTGATCTTATGCTGAACAAACGCTTTTGATGAAGTTGCACGGAAAGCTGGATCCCAGTGTCTGGGCACTGGGATGACATCCTCCTTGGTGGAGTGTCCTCAAATCACAATGTCCGTACAGTTGTGTGTCACGCACTGGGATGAAAGGAGAGAGGACACCATATGTTTATTTGATCAACAAATAAACACTAACAGACAAGAATACACCACAGTTAACTGTGGTGTGTACTGGCTGGTTAGAAAGAAAACTTCACACCAGTAAGAAGGAGAATTCCTTGGTTAGAAGGTACATCAGCATCAGACTCATCTTTCAGCTTACCTGTTTCGTTAGTCATAAAATAATGGAGAGCTGCGTAAGGAACAAATTTGTTCTTACTGCATGCAGGAGACAGATCATATTGAACGCCAAGTGCACCATCATGAAGCGTATCTTTGTCATTCATTCTGCTGCCAAAATACGTCAAACTTGTGTAGATATTCTCATGTTGATACCCAGCTCCTACAGTCCAATACATGGTATCTATACTATCTTTACCAAATTGCGCTTTCAGCCCTTCCACTCTTTTGCCATCAGTAGCATCTTTACTATCAATTTCCGTATAGGTATCACCAATTAATTTTTTAATACCCTTCGGTTGACCAGATTTGCCCAAGTATGCAAAAGAGGCAGCAAACTTTACGCCTTGATCTTCATTAATCTTATAATCAGCGCTTACACCAAAATTAACACCCATCAGGTCATTATACTCCACAAATTCCTTATAAAGATGCTTATCTTTACTTGGTCGCTTTGGAAAGCCATATTCACCAACTGCAGAAGTTTTAACTTTTATGTTATGTTTATCAAAGTCATATTCATATGATGCACCAGCACTTACTATGTGCTCATAGTCTGGGCCGACATGCTTTATCGTTTCCTTATGTTCTATCTTACCGCCTTTATCTTCTGAAACTGTTTCTTTTACAGTAAACAAACCACTATCATAACGAGGTGAGTAGCTGATACCAAATCTTGCGCCCATATAATTTGGTGAGTAGTAAGCAACTCTAAACGGCAGTGTAGTCATAACGCCTTTGTTATATTTCCCTGCCATACGGAAAGAGAATTTTTCACTTTCACTCGAAAAACTTTCAGTGTAAAGACGTGGTGTTACATAAAATGGAAAGCTAGCAGCGCTTCCTTCTAAGTTCACTTTTCTGAACCAGTCACTATCTGCAGCTCCGTCAACAGTCGCAATTCTTGTTGCATCAAGCCTCATCAGAGCCTCAGGACCAAATTGGTAACCAAGCTTCACGTCACCATATTTTGAGTTAACAAACACATGCGCACTTCTGCCTTTTGCAGCACAAACACCCTGTGAAGCTCCCTTACCTTCGGTCACTGGAACATGAAACTGCACGTCAGCACCATAAAGAAGACCTAAATCTTCATTCTTATTTTCTGCTCTGAGGTGCAATATTGCATCAGCAATCATACCCATATCGTTGCTGTAATCACCAATATTTCCTATTCCTTCATAGAATATTGGATTTGCTCCTTTTGTTATATCTGGAGTGGCATTATAATACTCTGTAGATCTGTTTGGCATAACGTTATAACGTTTATAATTTGCGCCACTTGGTCCAGCTTTGCCATAACCTTGAGCATCAACAACACCACCAAAAGTTATTCTTAAATTACTTTGCCCTTGATTGGTATCGATAATATCAACTCCACCAACTGAAACAACAGGACTTGCCTTACCTTTTTCCTCTGTATTTTTGTTAACAACTTTTATATCCTTCTTTACATCTTTAGCTTCAACTTTAGCATTCTTAGTTTTAGAACGCTTAGTTTTTGAAACTTTACCTTTTTCTATATTAGAATTCTTAGCGTTTAGAGCTTTCGCTTTTGAATCCTCTATAAGCTTTGCTTTTTTCTCATTTGCTAGCCTGATCTCCTCTTTTTTCTTAAGCTCTTCAGCTTTTTTTCTTGGATCAGCATTACATATTCTGTCCATCTTTTCTTTCAGTTTTTTATTTGATGTTTTCATAACTTCTGTTTTTCCAGAAGTTTTTGTGCTCTCTTGCTTTTTTATTTCCTTCATACTCTCATCAGGAAAGTCAGCTGCAAAACTGCTGAAAGAACATAAAGTTAATAAAGAAACTAGAGCAGTTCTAGTATACATAGACTTTTTCATGAAGTGCCCCCAAAAAATTTCGAAATCATATCTTAAATGTAAATAGTATAAAAATGTTGAAAATTCAACTTAAAGCAACCTTATAACGAAAATAAAAGTAAAATGCAATACCTTAAAAGCAACTTTCTTAATATGCTCAACGTGTATATTAACCAAAATCTAGTACAGAGGTTCGCTTGCTAGTGCATCATAACTCGACTATTTATTCTATGGAAGTAAAATTTTTCCACCACAAGTTATTTGCCATTCTTCTTTAAATTTCTTTAGGTATTCTTTTTTTTCGCACTCTAAAAGTAGCTCTTCCACACTTTTGTTGTAGCTTTCAGTAGTAATCCTTCCCTGATGATGCATGAACCTTAAGTAAATCAAATAAGTGTTAATTACATCTGTTTCACAATAATCTCGAATCTCTTGTATCTTGCCGCTATCGTATAAGCCCATAACTTGTGACCCATCAACTCCAATCTTACCAGGAAGATTAAATGCTGCACAAACTTCGTTCATTTTTACTCTCGCAGAAGCTCCAAAATCAGAGAGGGATTCAAGCAAATCACAATGCCAATCACTGCTATATCTCTGATTGTAACTATTCCACTTATCGCCAGCTTTATGAAAATATTCTGCTTGAATGCCATGGACCATAGCACGATACTTCAGCACTGGTATATCAAAAGTGCGTCCGTTGAACGAAACTAATCTTGGCTTTTTCTCTGATATGTAGTTAAAAAATCCTTTCACTAGCTCCTTTTCACTGGAATTTAGTGTGCCTCCAGATCTTATTTCTTGCAGTGTGAACACCTCATAACCACTCTGGTAGCCTATATTGCAAAGTAAAAAACTAATAACTACAACAAGGTGAAAAGGCTGACGCAGAAAAGAGTTTTGCCCGTTTGTTATTTCAAGATGATATTTTGTTAATGCATCCCTCTTCTCTTCTACACTACTATCATCACTAATATTGAGTAAATTTTTGCAGGAATTTACATCTGGTATAGTTTCAATATCAAATACCAATAAAGAATTAAGCATTGCCTATATACTCCTCCGGACGGTCGATCCAAGGTCGCACTTTCACAAATAAAAAGAGGTGTACCTTGCACTCAAATAATTTTTCTAGTTCAGCACGCGCTTCGATATTAATTTTTTTAATATTACTGCCACCTTTTCCTAGCACTATTTTTTTATGACTATCTTTCAACACAAATATGATCTGTTTGATGACTAAACTCTTATCCTTTTTTTCCTCAAATTGTTCAGTTATAACAGCTGTAGAGTATGGCAATTCTTCACGCAAGTTCAAGAATAATTTTTCTCTCGTAATTTCTGCTGATGAAAAATTTGTCGAGGAATCGGTTATTTGATCTTCTTCATAAAACCAGGGGCTCACCGATGCAACTTCAGACAAGTAATTCATCAAATCAGAAAGTCCATCATTCTTTAATGCTGATATCATAAAAACCTTTTCAAATTTATAAAGCAAATTCAGATGCTCATGCGCCATCTTTAATTCAGGCCCTTTTACCAAATCAGTTTTATTGATAACCAAAATGCATCTGCCTTTTGTGCGCTGCAGCCGCATAAATATAGTCTTAATTCTTTCTATATTTTTCAAATAATTGCTTACATCAACAAGCAACAAAGTGATGTCACTATCCTTAACTGCCGACCATGCAGATTTGACTAAAGCTTTTTCAAGTTTTGTTTCTGCTGAGAAAATTCCTGGGGAGTCAGTAAAAACAATTTGTGTGTTGTTGCACGTTGCAACACCCCTTATTTGCGTCCTTGTTGTTTGCACTTTAGGGGTGACAATTGCAATTTTCTTGCCTATGATGCTGTTAATTAATGTAGACTTCCCAGCATTTGGTAAGCCAGCTATCGTTACAAATAAGCATTTTTGTTCTTTCACAAAGAAAATTATAAAGAAAACTGAATGTCAGCGTCAAGCTACTTATATGACAAGAAGTCAGAAAATCCATAGGAGGATTTGCTAATGAAGGCTCTTAAGTTGACGCCATTGCCAGAACGACTGCTTGATTTAAGGGTAACGTTTTAACCGTAAGGTCACTAACTCCTTAATATGTGTGTTCATAATTTGATTTTCCACGAAAGACATAATAGCAATAACCAGTGTAAGTTAAAATGATTGGTAAAAGCGGTATTATAACAATGAGCATTAAAGATAAACTTGGCCCAGAAGCAGCTGCATCCAGAATGGTATATTGAAAAGGTATAATCCATGGGTAGATACTAATTCCTAAACCTAAATATCCCATAAAAAAAATAGCAATACTGAGAAAGAATGGACGGTACTCCCGTTTAGTATTCTGAAGATCAAACCACAGCATGAAAAATAGCCAAGATGTGAGTAATGGAATAGAAAATAAATAATAAAAATTTGGCATACTAAACCAAAAGTTTTTAATACGTTCATTTAAAAATGGTGTCACTACACTCACTAGTCCCATGAAAATACCTACAAAACCAAGCGTATAAGAACCTGTTTAAAATCTTCGTAATAGGAGAGAAATGAAGGAAAGGACAATCATTTGCAAG
>NZ_JAPQLG010000040.1:0-2976 GCF_028982005.1 Wolbachia endosymbiont of Drosophila bocki
AAGCACCAATAATAAAGTTAGCCTACGATGAATTAGACAGGTTTAGCTGGAATGAAAAAGATTTAGTAGCATATGAAGAAAGAATAATGGATCTGCGGAAAGAAGAAGCCATTCTTGAATACAAACTTGAGGAAGGTACAGAGAAAGGAAAAATCGAAGTTGCAAAAAATTTACTTAAAGCTGGTGTATCTGTTAATTTAATAGCTGAATCTACTGGCCCTTCTCAAGCTGAAATTGTACAGCTTAAGCAAGAAGTGGCCTAAGTATCACGGTTTTCAGGGCTTTTTTAGCTCGGCAGTGGTCTGAAAAGTCCATTTTTCACTTTATAAAATGTTTATATTTTACCACCTACTTTATTTGAATAAGTTCTTCTGCCACACTCTGAACGGATACTTGAATCAGGCTCAAGTTGACAAGTAGATGTTATCTTGCTATAATAAGTAAGTATTTATTAATTTAATCTTGACTTAAGAGGGTATTTATAGTGGCAAGTTATAGTGTTTTAAAAAGGTATGCGTTAGCCTATATAAAGAAATCTGGTAGTAACAGTGATGTTAAAGAGTTTTTACAATTTTGTAATACGCAAAATACCACAAATTGGAGTGAGGAGAATTTTAAAAATGCGTATGAAAAATTTACACATCCAAATTCAAGCAATAGGCACGATACAGGAAGCAGAAATGATCAATATAACGCAGGGAATAACGCACAACCTACAGGCTCTCAGATTACACATATACATGTACACAATAGAGGTTTAGACTTTTGGGATTATTTGCTATTACAATGCTGGATGGATTCTTTATTCGGTGGACGTGGTCACACTACGGTTAATAATATAACGAATATTAACAATGGTAATACCACTCATCAAGGGAGAAAAGAGAATAAAAAAGAATCAGAAGACAGTAGAAAGCTATTAGCTTTGGGTATAGTAGCTGCAGTTGTGTGTGTTGCTTTCCATGCTGGTATGTGTTTTTGGTATAACAGCAGCAGAAAAGTGGCTAGAAAAGAAGAAAAAATAGATTACCTGGATAGTAAATTTAAAACGTTCAGAAATATAGAATTTGCGGTTGGCGTTGTTTCTTTGGCAGCTTTGGTAGCTTGTGCTGTTTACCCAGTCTTACCAGCGTGGGGTTTAGCTATCCTTGGCGTTAATTCTCTCGTATGTTTTGCCGGTGGTTTAGCTTTTCATATGAAGCATGAGGAAGAATCAGAAAATATCGAGAAAGCTAAAGGAGCGGTAGATAGCTGTCCTAGACAAGGGCATGGTTATGGAGATTCTTCTCGTTATGATGCACCACCTCCTTACTTTCCTCAAGATCCTAATACTACTCCAACTGCTCCTCCTCAAAATGCATTTGATAATCCTTATTTGCAACAGAAGTTTGGGAATTGTAAGGGGTTCACGCGTGATAAAAATTAACAGTTTTATTTTTAGCCAAATTAATTGAATCAAGCTACAAAACCTGCTAAAGTTAACTTTGTGAAAGCACCCTTAGCTCAGTTGGATTAGAGCATTTGACTACGGATCAAAAGGTCGGGCGTTCAAGTCGCTCAGGGTGCACCACATTTTATAGGAAACAGAAGTCACACTTGAAATTAATATATGTAATACCTATCTTTAAAGGTTAAGCACTAAACTATTATATATGAGCAAAAAAGACTACTATGATCTGTTGGAAGTAGGCAGAAATGCCAGTATTGATGAGATAAAAAAAGCGTATAAAAAATTAGCATTAAAATATCATCCTGATAGAAATCCTGGCAATCAAGAAGCAGAGGAAAAATTTAAAGAAGTAACAGCTGCATATGAAGTTCTGTCTGACTCTGAGAAAAGGGCAGGCTATGACCGTTATGGCCACGAAGGTGCTTCTGGTGGATTTCAAGGCTTTAGCTCTGCAGGAGATTTTAGCGACATATTCAATGACTTCTTTGGTGGAGGATTCGGTGGTGGTGCAAGTAGATCGAGAGCAAAAAGAAGTACAACAGGAGTATCTGGAGCAGACCTACGTTATGATCTTGAAATTACCTTAGAAGATGCATTTAAAGGAATACAAGCGCCTATACATTATGTGACAAATGTAAAATGTGATACATGCCAAGGCACAGGTGGCGAAGGAGCAATTAAACCAGTTCAGTGCCACACATGCCAGGGAAGCGGTAGGATTAGAACTCAACAAGGCTTTTTTACCATCGAAAGAACATGTACTACATGCTATGGGGAAGGAGAAATAATACAAAACAAATGTAAGAAATGTGGTGGAGGTGGACGTAGAAGAGATGAAGTAAATATATCCGTTTCAATTCCAAAAGGCATAGAAGAAGGAGCTAAGGTAAGGATAAGTGGTAAAGGAGAAGCTGGAACAAAAGGTGGAAAAAGTGGAGATTTATACGTATACGTGAAAATAATTTTCCATAAAATCTTTGCTAGAAATAAAGCAGATTTACACTGTAAAGTGCCTATAAGAATGACACTAGCAGTGCTTGGTGGTGAAATCGATATTCAATCAATTGATGGAGCTAAAATAAAAGTAAAGGTCCCTGAAGGCACTCAAACTGGTACCAAACTACGTTGTAGGGAAAAGGGTATGCCATATATGAACTCACATGCTCGTGGTGATTTATACGTACAGGTAATAGTTGAGACTTTAAATCCAAAAAATTTAACTAAAAAACAAATTGAACTATTAAAAGCGCTTGAAGAAGAGGAAAATGCAAGTGTACAACAGCAATCTGAAGGGTTTTTTAGTAAAGTAAAAAAAAATAAGAAATCTGCTAAATGACATAAAGGGGTAACTGTTTATACTTAATCCTGCAATTCTTTGATCTTATTAATGGAAAGGCCAGTAGGCTTAACAATAATTAGCCAACAGAAACTTCTTAGCTCCTTATAGCTAAAGTGGCTTAGAACCTGTTTAAAATCTTCGTAATAGGAGAGAAATGAAGGAAAGGACAATCATTTGCAAGCTGGTG
>NZ_JAPQLG010000041.1:0-13435 GCF_028982005.1 Wolbachia endosymbiont of Drosophila bocki
TACCTCTTTCTTAACTATGCTTATTTTACCTCATATTTTCGAGATCCTTAACAGGTTCTTAGAAAATAAAAATGATGAATCATCAGAGAAAAAGTTTGCAAGAAGAGAAAATCAAATAAAAGAAGGTATCGAAAAATTAATGGAAGATTATTATAGTCAAGAAAATGCAGGAGAGAAAGGATATATAAGCGAGGAAGAATTTAAACAGACAATGAGAAAAATGAAAGAACGCTTACAAGGGATAGAAGAAGAGAAAAAAAAGGTAGTTGATCAGAAGGCAGTAGAAAAAGGAATAAGTCTTATTATAAATAGCATAAAGAATTTTTATTCTAGTGTAAAATCGAACCTGGAACAACTAGATTGGCAAACTAAGCGCGGCATTATTAAAGCATTGATAGGACAAATTAACATTGGTTGTGATCAGGTAGAAGTAAGATTTCAGATCGAAGAACCAGCACAGGATGGGGGAATTCTTAATTTGTATCATTGTACTACACATCATAATAAGGGGGTTGGCAAAATGTGTCAAGCAAGTTTTTTCGTTTCTATAAATCTGGATTTCAGCGTTATGCGCTGGAATGACAACGTGAGGTAAATTTTTCAACATCCCAAAATTACAGAATTCAGTCTGTTTAATTAAGTGTGAACTGTTACATGAAAATTTTGTAAACAGATTAATATACCCTGTTTTTGCTATTCATCTAAAAATGGAACCATAGAGTACGTTGAGGAGCGTAAGCAAATTTTAATGCAAAAATTACTATCAAAAAATAGATTATGCAAGAGGTCTAATTATTCTGCCGCAATTTTGCTCTATCACACTTGCCACATTTAATATTCCAGCTTCATCATAATAATTTCCAATCACTTGCAAGGCAAGTGGTAAACCCTCATTGGAGAGCCCAACAGGAACAGAAATAGCAGGTAATCCTGCCAGACTTGCCGGCACAGTAAACACATCATTGATGCACATAATTAACGGATCTGGCTTTTCATTTAAGCCAAAAGCTTCTGTTGGAGCAGATGGCACAAGTATGTAATCTATTTTTTCAAACGCTTTTATAAAATCATTTCTGATTAATGCCCTAATGCACTGCGCTTTTTCGTAATATTCATTATAATGACCTGAAGAAAGCGCATGAGCGCCAATTAAAATTCTTCTTTTCACCTCTTTACCAAAACCTTCTGCTCTTGTTAGTGAATACATTTCTTCAAGGGTATCAGCATCAACCCTTAATCCATAACGCACACCATCGTAACAAGCAAGATTGGATGAAGTTTCAGCAGAACAGATTAAATAATAGACTGGTATTGCATATTTAGTATGTGGCAGAGTAATGTCAACAACTTCAGCGCCATTTTCTTTTAAATAGGAAGCAACTCTTTCCCAATTATGAACTATTTCCTCTGAAATTCCATCCATCCTATATTCTTTTGGTATACCAATACACTTACCCTTGACATCACCATTTATAAAGCTAGAAAATTTAGGCACTGGCTTTTCGCTCGATATTGAATCTTTTGTATCATAGCCACAAATTGCTTCCAGCATTAATGCTGAATCAGAGACAGAACGAGTAATGACTCCTGCTTGATCCAGAGAACTCGCAAATGCAATCATACCAAAACGCGAGCATCTTCCATAAGTTGGCTTTATTCCAACTACTCCACAATAAGCTGCTGGTTGGCGTACAGATCCACCGGTGTCGCTCCCTAACGCTCCAGCGCATAAAAATCCAGCAACCGATGCTGCAGATCCACCAGATGATCCACCAGGAACAACTTTTTCCCCATCACTTTTTCTAATCCACACATTTTCAACAGGGCCAAAATAGCTATTTGTGTTCGCAGAACCCATAGCAAATTCATCCATATTAAGCTTACCGAGCATGGCTGCTCCACTTTTTAAAAGCAAGTCAGACACCGTAGATTCGTAAGTCGGAACGAAATTTTCCAGCATTTTTGAGCATGCTGTTGTTTTTATTCCTTTTGTACAGAATAGATCTTTGATGCCAACTGGTACACCCATGAGCGGCGAGATTAAATCATCCTTTTGCCTAGAGAAATGTTCATCTGCAGCTTTAGCAGCTTTCATTGCTATCTCTGGGGTTTTTGTTATAAATGCATTTAATTTCTCATTTTCAACCGCACTGATGTGCGCCTCTACGAGTTCAACGGCAGAAAAACTCTTTTTTTTGAGCCCGTCATGCATTTGTGTAATACTTAATTTTCTTAGTTCATTCATCAATATTTAATTTTTAGCAAGACGTTAATTGTAACATGGCACGATAAAAAATCCATACATTTATAGTTACAGCTAGAAATGTAGCTAAGGTAACTTAGATTCACCGATAATCGTCATCCCGCTACTTGTTAGCGGCTAAGAGATACCGCAGCGGTATGACGTAGAAGCTATACTTTTATACTCACCAACTCAGTATCCAATCCGGATTGTATCTTAAAAAGGTCAAAAGACTATAATAAGCAAAGGAGTGATACTGTATCTGAGTGAAAATCGTTGAGATCCCAGTGTCTGCTGCTTGCATAGCATTTATTTACAAAAAAATAGTCATGCAAGAGACTTTGCTTGGATATTTGATATAATTTAGGTCTATTAAAGCAAAAAATACTAACATGAATGAAGTGATAACATTTGGTTGTCGTCTAAATTTTTACGAGAGCGAGTTAATCAAAGAAGCATTAAAAAAAGCAAAGAGAGAAAATGTTGTTGTGGTGCATAGCTGTGCAGTGACAAACGAAGCAGAACGTCAGGTAAAGCAAAAGATACGTAAGATTTACAAAAATGATCCAAATAAAGAAATTATCGTAGTTGGTTGTGCTGTTCAGTTGGATCCAGAAGTTTACAGTAGCATTCCTGGTGTAAGTAAAGTGCTCGGTAATCAAGATAAGCTAAAAGCTGAAAATTACTTACTAAATGACGATAAAATCTTGGTCAGTGATAACCAAGTAGAACCTGTTCTAATTAATGGATTTGAAGATAAGTCAAGGGCATTTATTGAAATTCAAAATGGTTGTAATCATAGCTGCACATTTTGTTCAATTACTGAGGCAAGAGGGAATAATCGATCTGTGCCAATAAACAGTATTATAGAGCAAATCAGGATCTTTGTAGAAAATGGATATCAAGAAGTAGTGTTTACAGGGGTTGATATTACTGACTTTGGTACAGATTTGTTGGGTAAGCCATCACTTGGTTCAATGATTAGGAGAGTTTTAAAGGATATACCAGAGTTGAAGAGGCTAAGACTTTCCTCTATCGATGTTGCTGAAGTTGACGACGAATTAATGGATTTAATAGCTAATGAGTCAAGACTTATGCCTCATTTACATTTGAGTCTACAATCTGGTAATAATTTAATACTAAAGAGAATGAAGCGTCGTCACAGCAGAGAACAAGTGATAGAATTTTGTCATAAAATGAAGAGCTTGAGGCCTAATATAGCATTTGGCGCTGATATTATTGCTGGATTTCCAACAGAAACTGATGAAATGTTTCAGGATACAGTTGATTTACTGAAAAAAACAAATATAGTTTACCTACATGCTTTTCCATATTCAGAGCGGAAAAATACACCTGCTGCACGAATGCCACAAGTACCAGAGAATGTGCGTAAAGAACGAGTAAAAAATTTAAGAGAAGTAAATAAAGAAATTATGAGCAGTTTTTGTCAATCCTTGATCAACACTAAGCAAAGTGTTCTGGTTGAGCAAAATAATGTCGGTAGAGCAGAAAATTTTGCATTAATAAAGCTTGAATCAAGAGCGCAAGCTAAAAGTATTGTGAAAGTTAATGTTACAGGCGTAGAGAATAATTATTTAATTGGAAATACTCTTTCTTAATTTTTGTACATTAAAGAAATATATGATATGATGGTTATACTATAAATGATAATTATGGGTTCATTTGTGATAACTAAAAGATCTATTACTTTATTTTTGATTTTAATTTCATGTGTCTATTTTTTTATTACTTATATCGGTAATTATGTACACGTTGAACAAGTTATTGGAACACAACTCTTAAAACTAGAAACGGACAATAATGAAGATGTAATGCATTCTAAAGAGGTTACTGAAAAAGAAGTACTAACAGAGGATTTAAAATATCAAGAACCTGAAAATAGTCCTATTAAGCAACCTTCTACTCTCCAAGTAGCTGATCAGAAAAATATGTGGTCACGTATTGCAGATCAAGCTGAGCCTACAAAAGAAAAATCAAAAAAACTTGATTTTTATGTTAGCGCTAACGGTGGTAAGGTATACCATGATAATTCAGAAACATTTGTAAAGGGTATACAAGAAATAGGAAAAAGAGTCCTAACTTTAGTTGAAAGTCATCATGGTTTTATAATAAAAAATATAGTGGCAAATGAAATTCAAAGTATACAGCAATTTGATGGTAAAATTGATTTCCAGTGGTTTAGCAGCATGTCTTTAGGTTACTATGCTGGAGAAAATGGTAAAATTGATTTTGAAGCCGCGTATTCTATAGCCAATATTGAAGATAGTAATTCTCCTCCGGTATTTGATAAATCAGCAAGTATATTTGCGTTTTTGTTAAACTTCTATTATAATCCCAGCGTTCAGGATACACAATTTGCTCCGTACATCGGTCTTGGTATAGGACCAACAGTTTTTAGATTAAAAAGGATTAATGGGTCACCCCAAAATTCAATGCCACTGAATGTTCCTTGGTTTGCTTATCAAATAAAACTTGGTGTTGATTATTCAATAATCCCAGAAATCAAAACCTTTCTCGGCTATCGTTACTTTAGCGTTCCGATACCTGTTGCAGATGACATATCTACTCACAATATTGAAGTTGGTTTGATATTTAATTTTTAGTGATAATTTAATATATATATAAATTCTTATCTTTTCTATCTAACAAACCAAATGTTGGTACGATTGTTGCTTTTAAAAAAATGACAGTTTCTACTGTTCTAATATTATTCGCTAGCCTTTTTGATTTCTGATGCAATAAGCTTTGCTTATCTTCTCTATGTTCTATAAGCCCGCCGATTACCATAATTTCACCGCTCCTAATTCTTAACATAGAGTTCATTTCTCTGATTTCAACAATTGGAATGTCGCTATTTAATTTCATTTTACTCTGCTGTGCGACGTACTCTATATCTGGATCTTTAGTGTAGCCGTTAATTCTTGATAAAGTTGGATGTATATCCATGAATATTTCACTAGTATCAATGTTAATGCTTGGGTGGATTATTAGCACAACACCTATTGGGACGCTATTCATCTTGGTAATTAAGGTCTGATTAGAGTTTCTAGTATCTTTTTGTATATCGGAGGTAAAATAAATATGGTTTTTAGTAAATGAAATCATCGCTTGCTGATTATTTATAGCATGTACTCTGGGGCTTGAAATTACAGTTGAAGTGCCAAATTTGTCTAAATTTTTTACTAAATCTCCTAGATCATTTGCACCAAAGTTCATTGCTAGGTTAATAATGGAGTTATCTTGATTTATTATAGACTTAGTTCCATCTTGTAAGTCATTTAAGTTCATACCAGAAAGGTATTTGTCATCTAGCACAACTTCAACTATTTTTGCCTCTATCATTACTTGAGAAGACGCTAACTTCTTAACCTTATTAATATATTCTTCAACAGCTTTGTGGATATCTTTTCTAGCATTCAAAATAATAACACCAGCTTCTTTGTTGGATGAAAGGAATTCGCCATCATCCACCCCGTTAACATCCATTATTGCATTCAAGCCTTTTTCTAATGAATTCCATAAGTCACTACTGTATTGAGACTTCATAACATTGTTATAGTCCCTATCAACGTTACTTCCATCACTGTTAGTAATATTGTTATTAATGACGAAACTGCTTTGAGCAGAATGTTGAATATTGATGAAGTCTACGTAATAATTTTGTGCGTATGGCAAGTCCTGCTCAATTCTAATTACACCATTACTTGTTGAGTAACGCAGTTTGGCGCTATTTGCTATACTCTGAATTACTTCGTTTATATCCTTATCTTTTAGCTTTAAAATAATATTACCTGATATTTTTGGGTCCATATCCAAGTTAACGTCAGAAAGTTTTCCTATCTCAATCAGCAAATCCTTTACTGATACTTCTTCACTAACATTAATAGAAATAAGCTGATTACTGATTGTGAGATCGGGAAACTCTATTGGTAAAGGCATAATTTCTGGTATTGCCGGTTCATTAATCTCCAAAGAGGTGTTATATTGTTGCAACGGATAATCGTGCTTATAATTGTCTATGTTAATAGGATATTGCTTGGTAGGTAGATGTGTGCAAGAAATAATGAAGAGGAGTATTAAGCATTTAAAAATAGCCATTAGAACAGCATACAAAATCTATACTAATAGATTTCTATAAAAATATTAAAAATGTATTTAATCTCATTTTCATCGAGCAGATAATTGTCGTGTATTAGCTTTGGCTATGTATTTTTTGTATACTCTTCTTGTACTTAAATGTAGACCAGCATAGCCCTAATTTTTTTATATATTTTACTTCTTTCTCTGTATTTAATAATAGGCTTGAAAATAAATGGTAAGCCTATAATTGTTAAGCTTAGAGCTAGGGTTGAAAGTATACAACAGGCTTTGTGTTTACTATGTAGCTCTTTCAGGTAAAGCATCAAAAATCTACAAAATTTTTTGTAATTTTCTTCGATGTTTTTTTTGCTATGAGCCTTGCTAATGAACATATCTATTGCGGTATGACCGTTATTGCACTTAATGTTAAGGTCTGCACCTTTTTCTGTTAACAACTGAGCTATATCAAAATAATCCTTTTGAATAGCAAGATGTAGAGGTGCAAAACCTTGTTGCTCACAAATGTTCATATTGGCTCTAACTTCCAATAACATTTTCACAATTTGTGTATGGCCTTTTTTAACTGCGAGTAGCAAGGGAGTTCTGTTACATTTAGTAACAGCATTAACGTTTACCTTAAGCTTCAATAAGAGCTTAACTGTTTTAGTGTTACCATTATGGCTAGCTTTATGCAGCCTAGCGTTACCATTAAAATCTTGATCGTTTGCTTCTATTCCCTTTGAAACAAGAAATGTTACCATTTTTCTATTATTATGCTCAATAGCGCAATCTAACGCATCAAAACCATGGTTGTTTTTTGTGCAAAAAAACTCTTTAAGTTTAATTTTATCGTTACTTGCTTGCTGTTTTTTTGCAATAAGTTTTACTATTTGCATTTTGTTGTTATACGCTGCTAGGAAAAGCGTAGTGTTATTTTCTGCATCTTTGGCTTCTATATTTGCACCTTTCTTTATCAGATATTCTATAATTTCTGCTCTGCTGTCATAATGTGCGGTGCATTGATAAATGGTTAAAAACAAAGGAGTACGAAAATTGTTATCTTCACATTCGAGATTTGCTCCGCTATCAATTAAAATTTGGACGCTTTTTTTAGAACCGTATAGTGAAGCTATATGAAGAGGAGTATAGCCCTCTTTGGCATCTTTTTCATTAATTTTTGCGCCTTTTGTTATCAAAAAATCTATTAATTCCGTGTCATCTTGTAGTGCAGCAAGGTGCAGTGGAGTGAATCCATTTTTATCCTTGGAATTAATTGTCAGTTGGTTAACAAAAAGTTTAGCAACTTTCTTGTGTCCATGCATAATGGCGTAATGCAGAGGGTTTCTATTTTCGTTGTCTACGACATTGAAATCAGCTTCGTGCTCTAGTAATGACTTTACTCCAACCAAATCGCCTTCTTTTGTGAACTTATGCAAGAGAGTGATTCCACTTGCATCTTTTGAGTTAATATCAAATCCATTTTCTACTAATTGGTTTATATCTTCCTCACGCGCCATATCACTTAAATCTCTAATTAAACTCTTTTCGCGTTAATAATACTCCTACTTGATTAAGTTTAAATGAATCTGTGAGAAATGGCTAGTGCATTCTTGCATAACAAACTTTTGGCAGCGCATTGGATGAAACGAAAAACTTACTTGACAAACTCCGCCAGCCCTCTTATCATGAAACTGAAGCTATTTATTTATCTTCACAATCTCTGCAGTGGATTAATGACAAAAAACTTAATGTATTTGGCGTAAATCATGCTTAATTTTTTGCACTATGTGCACCTCGTGTCTTTATAAAACTTTTAGGTTTCTACCTATACAAGCCGAAACATGCTTATAAAGTGTTTAAGACAGTAAAAGACGTCAAATAGACAAGGGAGAATTTGAATACTAGCTACCCTAGGGTTTCTTTGCCTTTTTTTTTATTTGGTAAATTTCTTAACATTTATAGCTAAACGACAACTGTCATCCCTGTAAAGGTCAAGTATCCCGCTACCTGTTAGCGGGATCTAGAGATACCGTGACGGTATGACGTAGGATTGCTGTCATTCTGCTACTTGTTAGCGGCTGAGATACCGCGAATGAATCGCGGCATGACGGTTCGCGGTGGCATGACGATAAGCTCGTCATCCCGTTACTTGTTAGCGGTTGAGATACCGCGAATGAATCGCGGTATGACGGTTAGCGGTGGCGTGACGATAAGCTCGTCATTCCGCTACGTGTTAGCGGCTAAGAGATATCGCGGTGGCATAGCTATAAATTGTTGATATCTTTTTTATATCACATTTTTAACTTACAATAGTTAGCCAGCGTTCCTTACATTAACCAAATCTTTCAAATTCTGCACTCACCACTACCTATAACTCACTTTCACGCAATATTGATCGTTCTTAAAAAGCAATCTAACATTTTTTATTCCTTGATTGCGAAGCTTTGATGCAGCTGATTTAGCAGCCTGAGCACTTTTAAAAAATGCAACATATCCCTTACTTTCTGCATTGTCTTGTTTCGGATGACGTTTCTGCATTTCTTTTTCATATTGCTTTCTGTAATGAGGAGTATTTTGTATCAATTGTTCTGACATCTTTCTTAGGTATTGAACTTTTACTTTTGCAAGCCCAGATTTATGAAATCCTAAGACTTGAGCTGCTTTTTCTGATAAGTCTATTATTCTGCCTTCAATAAAAGGCCCTCTATCGTTAACCCTTGTAACAAGCTTTCTTCCATTTTCTAAATTAGTGACAAGAACAAAGCAGGGTAAGGGCAAAGTCTTATGCGCTGCAGAGATCAAGTGACGGTTAAACGCTTCACCATTTGCTGTAAGTGTGCCATGATCTTCTATTCCATACCACGATGCTATCCCTATCTCTTCATAGTGTTTACAGTTTTTTGGATAATAAGTTATACCATTTATTGTGTAGCTGCTGCCAATTTTATAATGACCTGCAGTGCAGTTAAACCTGTTGCTAAAACTGCAGCTACTTATCAAAACAAATATTAGACATAGAAAGGTTAGGTTTTTTATCATTGTATTCGGTAAGAGGGTTCGATACTATGAGGATTTTAAATTATACTATAATAAATTTAGTAATGAGTAAACATCTACTGCTAAATATTAACAAAACTCAAAAAGGAATAATACATATTATTGGTATAGGTGGAATCGGAATGAGTGCCATTGCTGAAATTCTTCACAATTCCAATTGCAAAGTTCAAGGCAGTGATGCACAATCAAACGACAATATAAATAAGTTACAAAAGCTAGGTATAGAGGTTTTTACTGGTCACAATGCTAATAATATAAGCCAAGCTCAAATAGTTGTACATTCTTCTGCAATAGAATCTGATAATGTGGAGTTAATTGCGGCAAAAAATAACAATAAAACCGTTTTGCATAGATCAGACATACTTGCTGAAATTATGAAAGGTAAATATGTGATAGCGGTTTCAGGTTCAAGCGGAAAGACAACAACAACCGCTATGATTGCTTCCATTTTTGATCATTCTGGCATTGATGCGACTGTAACTGTAGGAGGGATATTAAATTCCTATAAGAGCAACTTCAAACTTGGAGGGAGTGACACTTTTCTGATCGAGGCTGATGAGTCTGATGGAACTATGCTAAAAATCCCTGCAAAGATTGCTGTCATAACAAGTATCAACAATGACCACATAGATTATTACGGCACATTTGATAATATCAAAAATGCATTTTCCCAATTCGTGAATAATGCAGGTTCTGCAGTTTTACCTGATTCTGTAGACATCGATTATGATGCGGGTAATTCTATAACGTTTGGGTTTGAGAATGGTAGCATAAGAGCCAGCAACATTAAACAGCATGCTAACAGCATAGAATTTGATGTGTTGAACAACTGGATTCCAGCATTACGTGCTGGAATGACAAAAGGAAAGTGTACAGAGATGTCATCCCAGTGCGTGACACTGGGATCCAGCCCTTTAAAAAACATAGTACTATCAAATGCAATTGGAATTCACAAAGTAAGCAACGCCCTAGCTGCAATATCAGTTGCGATAAAGCTCGGAATTAGCGATGCAGATATTAAAAGAGGCCTTTTGGAATTTCAAGGAGTAGCAAGAAGATTCTCTTTGATTGCCGATATTAAAGGTGTTAAGTTAATTGAGGATTATGCCCATCATCCAAATGAAATATATGCAACTTTAACGGCTGCACGTTCGATTACTAAAGGAAAAGTAATAGGAATTATCGAACCACTTCGTTTTGCCCGCATTCGTAATTTTTTTGATGAATTCATACGAATTTTCATGATGTTTGATTATGTCATCCTCACTCCTGTTCATCCCCCAGAAGACAAGCCTATTCCTGGTTGTGGGATTGATGATATACAAAAAGCTTTAATCAGTAATGGATTTAATAACACAAAAATTATGAATGATGCTTTGCTCATTTCACATTTTATTAGTGATTCGACAAGTTCAAGTGATATAGTATTATTTATTGGTGCTGGTAGTAATATAGCTAAATTGGCAAAGGAAACTGCAGCACTTATTGCGGAAGTTAAGGTTTAATGTAATGAATAAGATAATCGATAACGTATTTGCAAGAGAAATTTTAGATAGCAGGGGTTACCCAACCGTTGAGGTAGAGATTGGGCTCTGTGATGGAGCAGTAGGCAGAGCATCTGTACCTTCTGGAGCTTCAACCGGTAAATTAGAAGCCTTGGAACTCAGGGACCAAGATGAGAAAAGGTATTGTGGTAAGGGAGTGCTGAAAGCTGTTCAAGCTGTAAATGGGATAATAGCAGATGAAATCATTGGAATGAATGCAGCGGACCAAAATGCAATTGATAAAGCATTAATTGAACTGGATGGAACAAAAAACAAATCAAAACTTGGAGCAAATGCAACTTTGGGTGTGTCTCTTGCAGTTGCAAAAGCAGCAGCAAACAGTTTCAAAATGCCGCTATATAGATATTTGGGAGGAAAGCAGACGAGTGTTATGCCGGTTCCACTCATTAACATAATTAATGGTGGAGTACATGCAGACAATAAGCTCGATTTCCAAGAATTCATGATTCTTCCGGTCGGTGCTGAGACTTTCAGCGAAGCGATTAGAATATCTGCGGAGGTATTCCACAACTTACGTAGCATTCTTAAGAAAAAAGGTTATAGCACAAATGTAGGGGATGAAGGTGGTTTTGCACCAAATATTGAAAGTATTGAAGAAGCACTTGATTTGATCATATACGCTATAGAATCAGCAGGTTATTCAGCGCAAAGTGATTTTGCACTAGGCCTTGATGTTGCTTCATCTACTTTTTATGAAGATGGAATTTACAAATTTGAACACAGAGATCTTACTTCAGAAGAGTTGACTGAATATTATTGTAATCTTGTGGAAAGATATCCAATAATTTCTATAGAAGATGCAATGAGTGAAGACGACTATGAAAGTTGGAAATTACTTACTGCAAAATTGGGGAGTAAAATTCAATTGGTTGGGGATGATTTGTTTGTTACAAATTGTGAACTGATATGCAAAGGAATAGAGGAAAAAATGGCAAATGCTGTACTGATCAAGCCAAATCAAATAGGGACGTTAACAGAAACTTTTGCTGCTATTGAAATGGCAAAATCAAATGGCTATAAAGCTGTTGTTTCTCATCGCTCAGGTGAAACAGAAGACACAGCAATATCTCATATAGCAGTTGCATCAAATTGCGGGCAAATAAAAACCGGGTCGCTATCGCGTTCTGATAGACTCGCGAAGTATAATGAGCTAATGAGAATAGAAAGCACGTTAGGAAAGGATGCTAAATATTATCGTGGGTTAGCATGGGTTTTATAGACGAAGTAAAATTGTGTTTAAAAGCCGGTGACGGTGGTGATGGCTGTGCAAGTTTTCGTCGAGAAAAGTTCGTTGAATTTGGTGGTCCAAATGGTGGTAATGGAGGAAAGGGTGGAAACATAGTTTTCATCAGCGACGCTAATCTCAACACTTTGCTTCATTTTCGTTATAGAAGACACATTAAAGCAGATAGTGGAAAAAATGGTGCAGGCAGGGATAGATCTGGCACAGCAGGGAAAGACGTTATACTTAAAGTTCCAGTCGGTGCACAAATAATTGATGAAGAAAGTGAAGAGATAATAGTAGACCTTGACAAGCCTGGTATGGAATTTCAAGTAGCACAGGGTGGAAAAGGTGGACTTGGAAATACTAATTTTAAATCTTCTACTAATAAGGCACCAAGACATTTTACTTACGGTCAGCCTGGCGAAGAAAAACATGTATTATTAAAACTAAAAGTTTTATCAGATGTTGGAATTATTGGCATGCCAAACGCAGGTAAATCAAAATTTTTGACTCGCTGCTCAAATTCCGATACAAAAGTAGGCGATTATCCATTTACCACCGTAAGACCTCATTTAGGCATGGTAAAAGTGGATGATAGCGAAGTTGTAATAGCAGATATTCCTGGAATAATTACTGATGCTCACCTTGGAGTTGGGCTCGGGCATAAATTTTTAAAGCACATAGAAAGGTGTCAAATTTTACTTCATTTAATCGATGTAACTCACGATGACGTTGTTTCGGCTTATAGTTGTATCCATAATGAATTGGAACTTTACAATAGTGATCTTGTTGAAAAAGAAGAGATTGTAGTATTAAACAAATGCGACTTATTGAGGGAAGCAGAAATTCTGGAAAAGAAGAATCACCTAGCTAATTATCTCAATAAAGAAGTGCTGTGCTTATCAATTAATGGTGATTTACAGCCTATTTTAAGATTATTAAGTGAAAAATTGAAAAAGAGTAATTCTAAGGAAATCGATGTATATGATCCTTTTAAGATGTGAATTTCATTTATTTTATCATATAACTAGAATATATTTGTACGAACATTTGTTTTTGTTAAACACAACAAATCCCAGTGTCAGCTACTTGCATCTGCCACACAACTGTACGAACATTGCAATTTGCAGGCAATTTGCGTGGCAGATGGTGTCATCCCAGTGCTTGACACTGGGATGGCTTTGTTGCATCGCTACTTATGAAAGGCTAACTATAGTTAGAATTATAAGCAACCTATTGAAAATC